>JAUNKI010000017.1 GCA_030532815.1 Leptotrichiaceae bacterium | reverse complement strand
ACATTCAAATTATTTCAACGAAAAAAATACGGCAATGAGCCCTCACAAAAAGTATTAAGTAAGGAGGAAAAAATAAAAGTGAATAATAAAAAAGAGCATACAGAGTGGTGGAAGAAAGAAGTAGCTTATCAGATATATCCGAAAAGTTTTTATGACAGTAATAATGACGGAATAGGTGATTTAAACGGAATTACCCAAAAACTTGATTATTTAAGTGAACTTGGAATAAGCCTTGTATGGATATGTCCGATATTTAAATCTCCTATGGACGATAACGGTTATGATATTTCGGATTATTACGATATTGCTCCTGAATTCGGTACATTGGAAGACTTGGATAATCTTATAAAAGAAGCCGGAAAAAGAAATATAAAAATAATCCTTGATTTGGTAATCAATCATACTTCAGATGAACATGAGTGGTTTCAGGAAGCATTAGGAAATCCTGAAAGTAAATATAGGGATTATTATATTTTCAAAAGAGGGGAAAAAGGACTTCCTCCGACAAACTGGCGTTCACATTTTGGAGGTTCGGTTTGGGAAAAAGTTGAAGGGGAAACGGATGAAAGCGGAAATGAAATGTACTATCTTCATTTATTTACTAAAAAACAGCCTGACCTGAACTGGGAAAATCCCGAAGTAAGAAAAGAACTTTATAAAATGGTAAATTTCTGGCTGGAAAAAGGGATAGCGGGATTCAGGGTAGATGCTATAAATTCCATAAAAAAAGATCAGAGATATCTTGATTTGCCGGTTGACGGTGCTGACGGGCTTGGCTTTAATATAGGATATACTTTAAATCAACCGGGAATTGAAGAATTCCTTGAAGAGCTGAATAATGAAACATTTAAAAAGTACAATTGTATGACAGTTGCGGAAACTCCTGAACTGGAATATGAAAGATATGAAAGATTTATTGGAAAAAACGGATTTTTTTCAATGATATTTGACTTTAATTATGCTGATTTGGATATGGAAGAAGGAACTTATTTCAGGAGAAGAGATTTTACCGTAAAAGAACTAAAGGAAAAAATATTTGAAAGTCAGAAAATAATTCAGAAATACGGTTGGGGAGCTCCTTTTCTTGAAAATCATGATCAGCCGAGAAGTATTGATAAATATTTCGGAAAAAAAGGGAACGAAACAGCCGCAAAATTACTTGGAAGCCTGTTTTTCTTCCTGCAGGGAACACCTTTCATATATCAGGGACAGGAATTGGGAATAGGTAATTTTGAGAGAAAATCAGTGGAAGAATTTGACGATATAGCAAGTAAAGATCAATATTACAGGGCTATAGAAGAAGGATGTTCTTCTGAAGAGGCACTTTATTTTGTAAATAGACGGAGCAGGGATAATTCAAGAACGCCTTTTCACTGGAACGGTGATGAAAATGGAGGATTTTCCGAAATTCCTGTAAAAACATGGATAAAGATGAATGACCGTTATAGGAGAGCAAATGTTTCGGAACAGATAAAAGATAAAAATTCAGTTTTTTCTTATTATAAAAAGATGATAGAACTTCGACAGAAAAGTAAATATTCAAACTGTCTGATTTTTGGGGAATTTATACCTGTAAATATGGAAAATGAAGAAATTATAGCTTATTTGAGAGTGGATAGAGAATATAAAATAATATGTATAAACAATTTTTCAGATAAAAATCAGACTGTAAAGTCGGGAGATTTCGATATAAAGGAAATACTGCTTACAAATACGGAAAATTCCCAAATAGAAGAAAGCAAAATAATTTTAAATCCTTTTCAGACAATATTGGCTGTAGTAGGATAAATTTAAAAAGCACTTATAAAAAGTGCTGATACCCCTAAAGGTTGAGGAGCAGAGGTGAAATTAAGGTTTTATCTGGTCAGTCTGTATGTAATATACATAATGACCAACAAAACGATAACATCTTCCATAGCTGCTACCTCCTATAAATATTAATACGAGTTTGGGGAACTCGCTCAGAAATAATTATAACAAAAAAGACTGAAATAATTCAGTCTCTTTTATCCCAATTTTGTTTATTAATATTTATAGTTTGCCCTTTTAGGGTCTCCCTTAAGGTATCTGTATTATATCAGATTATTTCGGCAAATGCAAATGCGACTTTACTATCGGATGAAAAAATAAGTCGGATACAAAAAACACAGAATATTTTAATTATTAATGCAGGCTTTTTATTTCTGTTTTTTCGGTTCAAAAAGATAATTGACAATAAATTGAAAAAATGATAATATAATTATTGTCATACTAGCCGGGGAGTTAGCGGTGCCCTGTATCTACAACCCGCTTTAGTGGAGGTGATGCCAAACCTGAGGAGAGTTTCAGTATCAAAGCCTTAAATTAACAAATGTTGAGAAAACAGTCCTATATTGTAGAGAAGCGGTGAACCGTGTCAGGTCGGGAACGAAGCAGCACTAAGCCGATTTCTTTAGGTTTATGGGGTCGCTGTTTTTGAGTTTTTAATTTAAGAAACCGATGGTGAAATTTTTTCAAGGGTTCGGCGTATGACAAATATTCATAATTAAAATTACAAAAGGTAATAGCAAGAAGGAATACTTTATTGCTATTTTTTTATCATATAATTAATTTAGGGAGAAAAGTTATGAACGTTATTTTATGGGACAGCAGCAGACAACAGAGAAATAAAATTGCAGAAATAAAAAGTATGGACTCTGAATTCAGATTTAACGATAATAGTGAAAAACTCTTTATTTTACATTCTCAGGAAAAAATTTACGGGTATGCAGTTATTGAGTTGAAGGAAAATGCTGAACTGAAAAGAATATTTATAATAAATAGGTTAAGAAATAACGGATACGGTACAATATTGTTGAAGTATGTTATAAACTGGCTTATAAACAGCAATTTTGATTCTCTTATAGTAAAAAACCATAAAAAAATGAATAATTTTCTTGAAAAACAGAGATTTATAAAAACGGAAAACAGTTATATTTTAGAAAATTTAACGGAAAATAAAAAACAGGAAAAAAATATGTTTTTTGTTTCAAAATTTGCGATTATTATAAATATAATACTTGCGTTGCTTAAAATTACTTCAGGAACATTTTTTAAAAGTGCTTCTTTACTGGCAGACGGAATAAACTCCCTTTCGGATCTGATTACGAATATTCTTGTAATAATCGGCTTAAAAGTAGGGTCAAATCCCGAAGATAAAGATCATCCTTTCGGACATGGTAAAATAGAATCGGTCTTCAGTATTATAATCGGAACATTTATTATTCTTACAGCTTTTGATTTGATAAAGGAAAATATCGGAAATATATTTTCCAATCAAAGAGTTATTAAAACAGGAGTTATCCCTATTTTAATAACTGTAACGGTAATAATAATAAAAATTTTCCAGTTGATATTTATGAAGCATAAAACGAGAGATTACAGAGGCCAACTTATAAATTCTCTTTTAAAAGATTATAAAGCGGATATAGCGGTATCTTCGGCAGTACTTGCAGGTATTTTGCTTGCAGAGATAAATCCTTTATTTGATACAATAACAGGTGTAGCGGTAGCCGTTTATATTATCGGAGAAGGATATAAACTTATAAAGGAAAATGCCCTGGTATTGCTTGATTCTCAGGATGAGAAATTACTTGAAAATATAAAAAAAGACGTTTCCGAATTTGAGGAAATAGAAAATGCCCATGATTTCAGAATGACTACTTCAGGAAAAAATATTTATATATTTGTTGATGTGAGAGTAAATAAGTCAATGTCCGTTCACGAAGCCCATGAAATATCCAACAGAATCTCCAAATTTATAAAACATAAGTATAAAAATGTAAAAAGAGTTTTAATTCATATAGAACCTCTTTATTAAAAAACGCCTGAAACCAAAGAAAAAATTGTTTATAAAAAATAAATTTTTATTATTTAAATGTTGTATTATTATTAAAAATATTATTTATAAATATTTTATGTTCAGTTAGATGTTGACATACACGTAAATGTTTTTATATAATTAACAAAAAATAATAAGGAGGAAAGCAATGATAAATGAAGATGACAATTATGATTTTCAGATGTGGGAAGATGCTCATATGGAGAGAGAAGGAAGAACAAATGAAAGTGTCTATGATGATTTTCAAATACAGGAAAATTTTCATACGACAAGAAAAGTAACAGTGGGTGAAGAATTCGTGAATAATTTTTTAATAGCTAATGCAAATAATTTGCCGTCAGATAAAATTTTTATGCTAAAAGAAAGACTAAGAAAATTACCGAAAGAAAACGCTGATTATTTACAGTCTATTTCATTGAAAAATGCTTCTACAATGACTTTAATTTCAGTATTTTTAGGACAATGGGGTATTGACAGGTTCATGTTGGGAGAAATAGGATTAGGAATTCTTAAGCTGTTGACATGTGGTGCCTGTGGTGTGTGGACAGTAATAGACTGGTTTCTGATTTCAAAAAAAACAAAGGAATATAATTTTAAATTAATAATGAATGTTTTAATATAAGCGGGTAATATATGAAAAAGTATTTACTACTGCTTTATAGTTATCATAAAGGAAACATATTTCTGTATATAAGTCTTTCGATTGTAATTTATATTTTATATTATTTTAAATTACCTACACCGTTGAGTTTAATTTTAAAACCTTTCGGAATTAATTATTGGAGTATAGGATTGACAAGGGCAGGTGTTCAACTAATGAGCTTAAATTTAAAAAAAGCCTATGAATACAATCCTTTAATTTATCCTGTATTTGTTATAGGAATATTTCATTTATTCATATTTCCGTTAATTGGTTCAAAAAATAAACTTATTTAAAAATTGTAAAATTTATCGGATAGGAATATACATAGAGTATAAAAAATATATTATTTTTCAGAAAATCTCTCTAATTTTTTAGGGAGATTTTTTTATAAATCCGATATTCGGTCTCTACTCTTTTTTTTATTTTCCGATTGTGATATAATGATAATAATATAAGCATAAAAGCTTAATCAGGTGTAAATATATTTTAAATTTTGCTATTTGTCAAACTGAAAAAATATAAATAATATTAATTTAACTGAATAAAAAAGAAAGGTAGAGAAATGAGTATTTTAGATGAATTGAACAGTGAACAGAAAAAAGCGGCAGAAAAAATAGACGGTCCTATTCTAATACTTGCCGGTGCAGGAAGCGGGAAAACACGTACAGTTACATACAGAATAGCTCATATGATAAAGGAAAAGGGAATTTCGCCGCTGAATATACTGGCACTTACATTTACAAATAAAGCGGCAAGGGAAATGAAAGAAAGAGCCGAAGCATTAATCGGAGTTGATTCATACAATCTTGCAGTATCGACTTTTCATTCATTTTCAGTAAGATTACTGAAAACTTATTCAGAAAGAATAGGCTACGGAAGAAACTTCAATATATATGATGTGGACGATCAGAAAGCGATAATCGGCAAAATAAAAAGAGAACTGAATATAGGAAATGAGGATTTTGCACCGGGAAAAACAGCAAACAGGATAAGTAAACTGAAGGAACAGGGAATAGGAACTGTTGAACTTGAAAATGAAATAGATATAAAGTTACCTGCCAACAGAATTTTTTATGATATATATGTAAAATACAATGAAGTATTGAAAGCGAATAATGCAATGGATTTTTCGGATCTGCTTGTGAATGCGAGAAAACTACTGGAAGATCCCTATGTCCTTGAAAGAGTTCAGGACAGATACAGATATATAGTCGTAGATGAATATCAGGATACAAACGACATTCAATATGAAATAATAAATATGATTGCTTCAAAATATAAAAATATATGTGTAGTCGGAGATGAGGACCAGAGTATTTATGCTTTCAGGGGAGCAAATATAAATAATATACTGAATTTTGAAAGGGATTATCCCGATGCTCTCGTAGTAAAACTTGAAAGAAACTACAGATCCACAAAAAGAATACTTGACGTAGCCAATGAAATTATAAAAAACAATAAAAGCTCCAAAGGAAAAAAGCTCTGGACTGACGGTGATGAAGGAGAAAAAATAAAAGTATTCAATGCAGAAAATGTTTATGATGAAGCTGAATATATTGTGGAAAACATAAAGGCAAAATCTTCAGGAGGACGTCTTTACAAGGATATGACGATTTTATACAGAACCAATGCCCAGTCAAGGGTTCTTGAAGAAAAACTTCTTGCTTCAAATATTCCGTACAGAATTTACGGCGGAATGCAGTTTTTCCAGAGAAAGGAAATTAAAGATATTTTAGCTTATTTAAGCCTTCTGAATAACAAAAACGACAATCATAATTTTTTGAGAATTATAAATATTCCCAAACGTTCCATAGGGGACAAGACTTTGGAAAAAATAGGAGCTTTCGGAGAGGAAAAAGGACTTTCAATGTTAGACGCTCTGAAATTTACAGATGAAATAGCGGGGATAAGAGCAGGAGTAAAAGAGAAGCTTAGAGATTTTTATAATATGATGCAGGGAATTTATGAAAGTCTGGATGAACTGTCAGTAAAAGAAGTATTTGACGAAGTGATGTCAAAAACAAAATATATCGATTCAATAGAAGATAACAAAGAAGACAGAGTGAAAAATATTGAGGAACTTTTAAACAGTATAACCGAAGCACAGAAACAGAATGAGGGACTTTCATTAAGTGAATATCTGGATATGGTATCTCTCAGCACGTCCACCGATGAAATGGAAGACGGAGAAAACTTTGTGAAACTGATGACCGTACACAGTTCAAAAGGGCTTGAATTTGATTATGTATTTATTGCAGGAATGGAAGACGGACTTTTTCCGTCATGTAACTTTGAAACACCTGAAGAAGATATAGAAGAAGAAAGACGACTCTGTTACGTAGCAGTAACAAGGGCGAAAAAGGAACTGTTTATTTCCCATGTATCTGAAAGAATGGTATGGGGACAGATGAATTTCATGATAAAACCGTCAAGATTCATTTATGAAATGAAACAGGATAATTTGGAATATCTTTCTGAAAAATTTGCAAAATTTACTAAAAAAATGGAAAAATCAACAGTTATAGACAGCAAAAAAAGGACAAAAATAGAAAATTTCAATCCTTTTTCAATAAAATCGGTAAGAACTCCCGAGTTAAAACATAGACACGATTTAAAATATAAAGTAGGGGATAAGGTAGCTCACATTAAATTCGGAAAAGGTAAAATAAAAAGTATCGATTCCAAAAGTCTGACTATTGATTTTCCTGCAGGGGAGAAGAAAATAGCGTTGGTTCTTGCAGAAAAAATTTTAAAAAATGAATAAGAGAATTTTTAAATTAAAAATGTAGGAGGAAATCCAATGAAAAGAAAAACAATAAAAAATGAAGTTGAAATAAACGGTATAGGGCTTCATAAGGGAGAAAAAATAAAAATTACCTTAAAGCCGGGTTCGGAAAATGAGGGTATTATTTTTAAAAGGATTGATGTTACCGATAAAGATAATATTGTAAAAGTAAATTACAGAAATTTATTTGATTTGGAACGTGGGACAAATATAAAAAATAATGATAATGTCAAAGTTCATACAATAGAACATTTTCTGTCGGCTCTTTCAGTTTCGGGAATAACGGATATATTCGTTGAAATAAGCGGAAACGAACTACCTATATTGGACGGAAGTTCCATACAGTTCATGGAAAAGTTAAAGGAAGCCGGAATAAAGGAATTTGAAAATGAAAGTGAACCGGTCATAATAAAAGAGCCTGTCATTTTCAAAGATGAAAAAGACGGAAAATATGTCTTAGCCTTACCTTATGACGGATTTAAAATATCCTATACGATAGATTTTAACCATAGTTTTTTAAAATCCCAATATTTTGAAATAGATGTAAATATAGATGATTACATTGAGAAAATATCAAAATCCAGAACTTTTGCCTTTGATTATGAAATAGATTTTCTGAAAAAGAACAGTCTGGCTTTGGGCGGGAGCCTTGAAAATGCAGTAGTTATCGGCAGGGAAGGTCCTTTAAATCCTGAAGGTTTAAGATATTCAGATGAATTTGTAAGACATAAGATTCTGGACATTATCGGAGACCTTTATGTACTCGGAAAACCTTTAAAGGGTCATATTATTGCAGTTAAGGCAGGACATTACATAAATGCCAAGCTGACGGAACTTATAGCCGAAAAATATAATATTTAAGTTTTTTCAGTGAAATTCAAATAAATAGGATAAGAATAAATAAAATATCAAATTTTTCAAAAATAAATAAAATTAATTTGTAATTTAGTAAAAAATTAAATATAATATACAAATAGGAATTATTTACTCAAAAAAGATTTTTATAAAAAATTTTCAGGAAAATAGGAGAAAAAACTTTAAATAGTCGTTTTATGGTAATGTACCATACGTAAAATTTGAATAGACAGCAGATAAAAAGCAGTTAAATAAAAAATTATAAAAAAACAAATAAAATATATAAAGAAAGGAGAATATGACAATCTGTCATATGAAAAAGAAATGGAACCAGTAATGAATATAGAAGAAATCATGAAAATACTTCCTCACAGATACCCGTTTCTATTAGTGGATAAAGTAATTGAAAAAAACGGGACGGAAACATTGACAGCAATAAAGAATGTTACAATGAATGAAGAATTTTTTAACGGACATTTTCCGGGAAAACCTGTAATGCCGGGAGTTTTACAAGTAGAAGCAATGGCACAGGCAGTGGGACTGCTGATGCTTGAACCGGGAAAAATCCCTCTATTTATGTCAATAGACAAATGTAAGTTCAGAAAAGCCGTAGTACCGGGTGATCAGTTAAGAATTGAAGTGGAAAAAGTAAAAGTAAAAAGAAATGTAATAGTTGCCAAAGGAAAATGCACTGTTGACGGAGCAGTTACAAGTGAAGCGGATCTGATGTTTGCAATACAGGAGCTGTAATCGGAATAATAAAATTATAGGAGAGGTATGACTATGAGTACAAATAATATACATCCTACGGCAATAATAGCTGAGGAGGCCAAGCTCGGAGAGAATGTAACGGTCGGTCCCTATTCGGTTATAGGTCCCGAAGTAATAATAGGAAACGGTACAACTGTGGAATCTCATGTTGTAATAGAGGGAGAAACAGTGATAGGAGAGAATAATTACATATTTTCTTTTACATCAATAGGAAAAGTTCCTCAGGATTTAAAGTTCAAAGGAGAAAAAACAAGGGTAGTAATAGGAAATAACAATAAAATAAGAGAATTTGTAACCATTCATAGAGGAACCGATGATAAATATGAAACAAGAATCGGAAATAACTGTCTTATAATGGCATATGTACATATTGCTCATGATTGTATTATAGGAGATAATTGTGTCCTTGCTAATGCAGCAACTTTTGCAGGACATGTGGAAGTGGAAGATTATGCGGTTGTAGGCGGACTGACAGCCATACATCAGTTTACAAGAGTCGGAAGACATGCAATGATAGGGGGGTGTTCGGCGGTAACTCAGGATGTAGTTCCTTACATGCTTTCAGAAGGAAATAAGGCGAGAGCCGTATACATAAACATTGTCGGACTTCAGAGAAGAGGATTTTCTGAAGAACAGATAAAAACGTTGAGAGAAGTATATAAAATTATATTCAAGAAAAAGTTGAAACTGGAAGAAGCTCTTCAAATTCTCGAAAAAGATTACAGAGATTTTGATGAAGCAATGAAAGTAGTGGAATTTATAAGAAAAAGTAAAAGAGGAATTACGAGATAATGAATAGAGTAGGCTTGATAGCCGGAAACGGGAAGCTGCCTGAATTGTTTTTAAGGCAGTGTCAAAAAAGAGGAATGGAAATATTTTCCGTCTATTTATTCGACAGTGTGGAAGAAAGTGTAAAAACACATGAAAATTCAGTAAAATACAGTGTAGCACAACCGGGAAAGATAATTTCTTATTTTAAGAAAAATGGACTTTCCCATATTGTTATGCTTGGAAAAGTTGAAAAAAATCTCATTTTTTCAAATTTAAAATTTGATTTTACGGCAACGAAAATTTTATTTTCAGCTAAAAATAAAAAGGACAAGAATATACTCAAAGCTGTCATAAACTATATAGAATCCGAAAATATAACCGTTCTGCCCCAAAATTATCTTTTAGACGATTATATGGTAAAAGAAATTAATTATACGAAGGCATATCCTTCGGAAAATGACGGGAAAACAGTAGATATAGGAATAGAAGCGGCAAAAATGCTTACGGACATAGATGCGGGACAGACAGTTATAGTAAAAGACGAGTCGGTTGTCGCTCTTGAAGGAATAGAAGGAACGGACAGAGCGATACTCCGTGCAGGAGAGCTTGCAGGAAAAAACTGCATTATCGTCAAAATGGCAAGGAGAAATCAGGATTATAGAATAGACATTCCTACAATAGGTTTGGAAACAGTAAAAAGAGCAGTGGAAATAAAAGCAAAAGGAATAATTGCCGAAGCTGATAAAATGCTTTTTATAGATCAGGAACAGGTTATTGATTATGCAAATAAAAATAAAATTTTTATAAAAGGAATTAAAGTATGAATAATATAAAAAAAGTATTTGTTTCATGCGGTGAAATGTCAGGAGATCTCCATTTATCCTATATTGTGGAAGAAATAAGGAAAAAAGCTCCCGATATTGAATTTTACGGAGTTGTAGGAGACAAATCCATAGACAGGGGAGCAAATAAAATAACCCATATAAAAGACAATGATATAATGGGTTTTATAGAAGCACTGAAAAAATACAAGTACTTTAAACAGAAAGCGGAAGAATATATCGAATATATAAAAAAGAACGACATTGATACGGTAATATTTGTGGATTTCGGAGGCTTTAATCTGAGATTCTTTAAACTGCTCAGAAAGAATCTGCCTTTTATAAAAACGGTATATTATATTCCGCCGAAAATATGGGCGTGGGGAAAAAAGAGAATAAAAACTATAAAGGAATTTGATGATGTAATTGTTATTTTTCCTTTTGAAAAAGAATATTTTGACAGTATAGAGGAAAAGTCCGGATTAAACGTAAAATATTTCGGTAATCCTTTAGTGGATAAATACGAGTTTTCCGAAAAACTCGGAAGCAAGATACTTCTATTGCCGGGAAGCCGGAAACAGGAAATTGAAAAATTTATACCGGTTATAACGGAACTGCTTAAAAGCAGAAAAATGAAAAATGAAAAGTTTATAATGAAATTTGCAGATAAATCACACTTAAAATATATAGAAAACATAGAAAAAAAGTTTAATATAAAATTAAAGGAAATAAAAAATCTGGAAATAAGTTTTAATTCAATACAGGAATTAAGAAACGAATGTAAATATGCAATTGCAACATCGGGAACAGTGACTTTTGAACTGTCTCTTACAGGGCTTCCTGTAATAACCGTTTACAGGACGTCTCCGATAAATGCTTTTATTGCCAGAAAAATAGTAAAAATAAAGTATATTGCACTGACAAATCTGAATGCCGGAAAGGAAATATATCCTGAACTGCTTCAGGAAGATTTCAATTTGGAAAAACTATGGGAACAGTGTGAAAAAATAGAAAAAGAGAAGGAAAGTATAGTGACGGAATTGAAAAAAGAAAGAGAAAAATTGGGAGAAAAGGGAGTTCTGGAAAAGATATCCGATTATTTAATAAAAAAAATCAATAATCGGAATATCATGAAAAATTAAAACTGAAAAAGGATAAAAACATTTATGGAAAAGAAACGGGAAGAATTGCTGAATAGTTCTATTTTTAAACTATTTATAAAATATTTTGTACCGACTTTTATAGGTTCAATTGTAGTTGTACTTTATAATATAGTAGACAGGTTTTTTGTAGGAAAGATAAATGAACAGGCTTTGGCAGGTGCAGGAGTATCTTTTTATATTGTAATGATATTCATAGCTTTTGCCATGCTTGTAGGAGTAGGAAGCGGAACTATCGTTTCAATAAGACTGGGACAGAGAAAGGAAGAAGATGCCGAAAAAATATTGGGAAATGCTCTTACTATTTTTACAGTGCTCGGACTTATACTGTTCATACTGTTAAAAATAAACCTTGATGAAATACTTATATTTTCGGGAGCAAACAGTGAAACGCTTCCTTATGCCAGAACATATCTGGAAATAATACTTTATGCAATATTTCCCCTGTTTTTCTCCTACGGACTTACAAATATTCTGAGTGCTGCAGGAGCTCCCAGAGTAGCCATGTTTTCAATGATTCTGGGAGCTACGGTAAATATTGTTCTTGATTATGTGGCGATAATGATAATGAAAACAGGAATAGAAGGAACGGCATATGCTACTCTCATAGGAAATATACTGTCGGCACTGTTTGTCATGTATTTTATAACGGCAGGAAAGCTTCCTTTTAAAATAAACTTGTTCGGATATGAATTGGAAGATACTATAACTTTAAGATTAAAATTCAAAAATTTGAAGCTTTCTCGGAATATAGTAAGGGATATTTTTGTAATAGGCATGTCACCGTTTCTCTTACAGCTTGCAAGCTCGGGAGTGGGACTTATAACGAATAAGATAGTTGAAACTAACGGAGGAACATACGGAGTGGCAGTTATGACAATTATAAACTCCTATCTTCCTATAATGACAATGACTGTATATTCAGCTGCACAGGCAATTCAGCCTATAATCGGATTTAATTACGGGGCGGAAAATTACAGGAGAGTAAGAAAAACACTTTTGACAGGGATTTTTTCAGGGCTTCTGCTTTCTTTTATATTCTGGATTGTAATAATGCTTTTTCCGAAAAATCTTATACTTTTTTTTAATGAAAAAAGTACGAAAGAAGGTCTGAAAGAAGGGATTAAAGCAATCAGAATTTATTTTTCCCTTATAATTCCTGCTTCTTTAGGAATAATACTGCCCAATTATTTTCAGGCAACAGGCAGACCGAGATATTCGGTAACATTAAATCTTTTAAGACAGGTTGTAATATTTCTCCTTGTAGTCATAATTTTTTCCCATATATGGCAACTGAACGGAGTGTGGTATGCTCAACCCTTTACCGATTTAATATTTACAACAGTTCTGATAATATTTCTGTTTAGGGAATTAAGAAAACTGAAAGTAAAGGAAACTGAAAAAAATAAAATCGAGGATTCAGATAATATCAGATAATAATTAATAAAAAAATCAGAATAATATTTTATAAATCATCTGTTTTTGAAATTATTTATGAAAATAATTCATAGAAAGGAAAGGTTATAAGGATGAATACAGTTTTGTTAGGGGTACCGGCATATTTTTTAGGACGTATTCCCAATGCCCTCTGGATAGGAAAAGTTTTTAAAGGAATAGATGTGAGGGAGCACGGAAGCAGAAATACAGGCTCTACCAATGCTGCAAGGGTATTGGGAGCAAAACTGGGAATATTGACATTAATTCTTGACATATGTAAAGGAGCAGTACCTACCGGAGCTGCATTATTAATTCATGCCGACACACTGGAAAACTTTACGGGGGTTTCAAATATTGATGCGGTTGTTATAGGAATAATGGCAATTATAGGACACAGTTTTTCGATATTTATGAAATTTAAAGGAGGAAAGGCGGTTGCCACAACAGTGGGAGTTTTTACGGTTCTGGTACCATGGGCCTTACTGTCGGCAGCGGTAGTATTTTTTATTGTATTCGGAATTTCAAGATATGTATCCCTTTCGTCAATAATAGGTGCGGTATCTTTACCTATTCTGATATATATTTTTTATAAAAATATTTTTCTTACTGTTTTCGGCCTCGGAATAGCTGTCCTTATAGTAATGAAACATCGAAGCAATATAGAAAGAATAATGAACGGAACTGAACCGAAATTTACGATAAATAAAAAATAAAAATAGCAGTACTCTGCAGAAAGTTGGTGAATTATGAAAAATATCCTTGTTATAGGCGGAGGAAGCTGGGGAACCTGTCTTTCGAGACTGCTGTCTGAAAATGGGAATAAAGTATATTTATGGGAATACAATGAGGAAATAAGAAAAGTAATGAAAGAAACCGGAGAAAATAAACTGCTGCTTCCCGGAATAAAACTTCCTGAAGAACTTACTATAGTTGATGACTACTGTGAAATACTGAAAAATCCTGATAATTACGGTAAAATGGATATTATTCTGCTGGCAACACCTACACAGTTTTTAAGACCTTTATTAAAAAGATTGAAAAATTGTCTGGATTATAATATAATAATAGTAAATGTTGCAAAAGGTATGGAAGTTTCCACAAACAGGAGAATTTCCGAAGTGGTGGCTGAAGAGCTGGGAGAAAGAGAATACAGCTATGTACTGTTAGCAGGTCCTACTCATGCAGAAGAAGTATCCCGAAAATTGCCTTCGGCAATTTTATCAGTGTCTGAAAATGAAAAGTCCGCAATGGAAATCCAGAATGTTTTCAGTACTTCATATTTAAGGGTTTACACAGGAACCGATCTTATAGGAGCTGAACTTGGAGGAGCACTGAAAAATTGTCTTGCGATAGCTGCAGGAATAGCTGACGGTATAGGCTACGGAGATAATACAAAAGCGGCACTTCTTACAAGAGGATTAAATGAAATACTTGAATTCGGAAAATATTACAATGCTGATCCGAAAACTTTTATGGGTCTTTCGGGACTTGGCGATATTATTGTAACGTGTACGAGTAAACACAGCAGAAACAGATTTGTAGGAGAAGAGCTGGGTAAAGGAAAAAAAATAGCGGAGATAGTGGCAAATATGAAAATGGTTTCTGAAGGAGCTGAGACAATAAAAGCTCTTTATTCCATAATAAAGGAAAAGAAGATAAAAGCACCTATTTTTACCGCACTTTATGAGGTGATTTATAATGAAAAGCCTGTTGCCGAGCTGGCGTCCACTTTTATGAGTAGAGATCTCAGGTCTGAGTTTATTTAAATTTGTTAGTACATAAATAAAAAGTGCATTATATGGAGAGATATATGGAAGAAAACAACTTAAATTTAATTTCTTTATACTTGAGCGACATTCAAAAATTTAATTTGTTGTCTAAAGAAGAAGAATATGAATTATTAAGAAGAATCAGAGAAGAAAATGATGAACAGGCAAGACAGCTTCTTATATTGTCAAATTTAAGACTGGTCATAAGTACCGCCAAAAAGTCCTTAGGTAACGGACTGCCTTTAATCGATCTGATAAGTGAAGGAAATATAGGGCTAATAAAAGCGATAAATAAATTTGATTATGAAAAAGGTCACAGATTTAGCACATATGCAGTATGGTGGATAAAACAGTCCATAAAAAAAGCTATTATAAATACCGGAAGAGATATAAGAATACCTTCGTATAAATATGAGCAGCTGGCAAAAGTGAACAGAGTTATTACCGAATATGCCGCAAAATACGGTGAATCTCCTTCGACCGAATATATAGCGGATAAGGTGGATTTGAAAGAAAGTAAAGTTATTCTTCTTTTAAATGAATTTCAAGATGTAATGTCACTAAATGAAACAATAGGAGACAACATATATCTGGAAGATATTGTCGGTCATACTGATGATGTTGAAGAAAAAATAATAAAGGAAGATCAGCTGTCGGAAATGAGAGAACTGCTTGAAAATATTCTTACAGACAGAGAAAAGGAAATTCTGGAGTTGAGGTACGGTCTTTATAATAATAAAATACATACATTGAAAGAAATCGGAGCTGAACTTAATATTACGAGAGAAAGAGTCAGACAGATTGAAAAAAAGGCAATAACTAAACTTAAAAATCATTTTAAGGAATATAAGGAAATATTTTAAAATATACAGAATAAAGTAAAGGAGAAAAAAATGCTTAACGTAAAAGTTGACAGAAAAGAGCTTCTGAAAGCTATACAAGTAGTTGAAAATGCCGTAACGGAAAATAAAATAAGGGAAGTTCTTTCAGGGATATATATAGAAGCGAAAGAAAATAAAATCATTTTGAAGGGTACGGATCTGGAACTGTCCATAAATACCGAAATTTCAGGAGAAATAGCTTCTGAAGGAAAAATAGTAATCAAACATAAATTAATCGAAGAATTCTTAAAACAGATTTTAGATGAAAAAATCGAATTAATAGAAGAACAGGGCAAATTAATTATAAAAACAGATAGTACAAATACCGAATTTTCAATATATGATGCGGAAAATTTTCCCGTTCAGACAAAAATTGAATTGGGAGTAGAATATACATTCGACAAAAATAAATTATTAAATTATATAGAAAATGTAAAAATTTCAGCCTCAACTGATCCTGAAAATCTGGCTGTAAACTGTATAAGATTTGAAATTGAGGAAAATAAACTAAAACTTGTTTCATCAGATACATACAGACTGACATATATTGAAGAAGAACTTGAAGAAAATGAAAAAAATAAAGAAGGTCTGAGTGTCAGCATACCTTTAAAGACAATAGACGGTTTAATAAGAATAATGCGTCTTATAGACGAGGAAAACATAATTTTCAAATCTGACGGAACAAAAGTATTCCTGAAATTTTCCAATGTGGAAATTCTTACGAGAGTTATTGAGCTTCAGTTTCCCGACTACAAGTCAATACTGAAAAGTGCTCAGCATGATAAGAAAATATTACTTAATACAAAGGATTTTCTATCGGTTCTGAAGAGAACTCTCATATTTGTCAGAGATAATAAAGATGCAAAAAACGGAGGTATTTTCAATTTTGAAAATAATAAGCTCATATTGACAGGAATAAATGAAAATGCAAAAATAAAAGAAGAACTGGCGACTATTCAGGAAGGAGAAGATTTGAAAATTTCACTGAATGTCAAATTTTTATTGGATTATATTTCCATCCTTGACGGAAAAGTGACGGAACTTAAATTAATGAACTCTAAAAGTTCCGTACTTGTAAAAGATGAGGAAAGTGATAAATCCCTTTACTTTACAATGCCGCTGGCTTTAAGAGAAGGATAGGGAAATACGGGTTATCTTACTAAATAGAACTTTAAATTCTGTGGGGAGATAGCCTTTTTATATATAAAAATTTTATGGAGGAAAAAATGTCGGAATTAAAATATCTGGAATTACTTTCCAGAAGTTTTCGGAATATTGCGGAAACTTCCACGGAAATTATCAATTTAGAAGCTATATTGAATCTGCCTAAAGGAACTGAACATTTTCTTTCGGATATTCATGGCGAATATGAAGCTTTTAACCATGTTCTCAGAAATGCTTCGGGAAATATAAGAGAAGAAATTGAGGAAATTTTCGGAGGGACTTTAACCGAAACTGAAAAAAAGGAACTGGCTACATTGATTTATTATCCCAAGTCCAAATATAACCTTATTGAGGAAAAAGACGGAAATATCGATGAATGGACAAAAAAAGTTATATTTCAGCTAATAGAAGTATGTAAAAAACTTTCTACAAAATATTCCAGATCAAAAGTAAGAAAAACAATACCGAAAAATTTTGAATATATCATTCAGGAATTGATATACGAGAGAAAAGATGAAGAAAATAAAAAAGATTACATTAATGCAATAATCGACACAATTATATCAATAAATTATGCAAAGGAATTTATTGAAGCGGTAAGTATATTGATACAGAGACTGGCAGTAGACAGACTACATATCGTAGGGGACATATATGACAGAGGTCCTGCTCCCCACCTTATTATGGACTGCCTTTTGGAATATCATAATGTGGATATTCAGTGGGGGAATCATGACTTATTATGGATTGGAGCAGGAATGGGAAATGAAGCCTGTATTGCCAATGTTGTCAGAATATGTTCAAGATACAATAACAATGATATCCTCGAAGAAGCTTATGGAATAAATCTGCTCCCTCTTGCCACTTTTTCAATGAAATATTACGGAAATGACGAATGCAGAAGTTTCAGGACAAACGATAATTCCGCTGAAAGACTCGTAACCCAGATTCATAAGGCAATTACTGTTATTCAGTTTAAAATAGAAGGAAGATGTTCCGAAAGAAATCCTGAATTTGAAATGAAGGATAGAGAACTTCTGAAAAAAATACAGTACAGGAAAGGAACGGTCATTATCGGAGAAAAGGAATATCCGTTAAATGATACTAATTTTCCGACGGTAAATCCCGATGATCCTTTTGAACTTACAGAAGAAGAAAAGGAAATAATGAAAAAACTTAAAGACTCTTTTATGAACAGTGAAAAATTACAGAGACATTTAAATTTTCTCCTTAATAAAGGTTCAATGTACTTAAAATATAATTCAAACCTTTTATATCACGGATGTATACCTATGGATAAGGAGGGGAAACTGACCGAAGTAAAAATAAAAGGTAAATTATATAAAGGAAAATCATATCTTGATAAAATTGAAAGTATAATAAGAGAAGAATTCTTCAATAGGGAAAATAATCAAAGGGATAAGAGCAATAAAGATTTTATCTGGTATTTATGGTGTAATAAAAATTCTCCTCTGTTCGGAAAAGATATAATGAAAACATTTGAAAGATACTTTATCGATAGTAAAAAAACTCATAAAGAAAATAAGAACTCTTATTACACTTTTATTAATGATGAAAAAGTATGCAAAATGATTTTATCCGAATTCGGCTTGGATCCTGACAGTTCACATATTGTTAACGGTCATGTTCCCGTAAAGGTAAAGGAAGGTGAAGTTCCTGTCAAAGCTAATGGAAGATTATTTATGATAGATGGAGGCTTTTCAAAAGCTTACAGAAAAACAACGGGTATAGCGGGGTATACGATGATATACAATTCATACGGAATAAAAATAATATCTCTTGCTCCTTTTGAGTCTAAAGAAAAGGCAATAAAGGAAGGTGCGGATATTTTATCTTCAACTATCGTATTCCGTGAAATAAAAGATGTTATAAAAGTTAAAGATACGGATATAGGACACGAAATACAGAATCAGATAAATGAATTGAAAAAACTGCTTATTGCATACCGTGCCGGAATAATAAAACAGAGGGGAGAGTAATTTTAAAGTAAAAATTATTTTACAATTGAATTATCAAATTGAATATAGCACTCAATGCAATTAATTGAAAAAGATTTCATTAAGTGTTTTATATTTTTATTCATTAATTTATATTTAGTTATTATTTCTTTTTTATCTAATTCTTGATAAATTGCTTCCTTTAAAGTTTTGGAAAAGTAAGTTTGGGATTTTTCTATTTCATTCGTTCTTTTTATCAAAGTTGTTTTTACCATTTATCTTCAAAATTCATCTAATATCTTATTATTTCTAATGTTGTATTTTTTAGTTTCCTACTTTTTACTAATATTACTATATAAGATGTCTTATTTTTTTCTATAAAAGTTATAAAAATTCTTTCTTTTTTAGTATCTGGAGTCTATTGTAA
>JAUNKI010000016.1 GCA_030532815.1 Leptotrichiaceae bacterium | reverse complement strand
CAAAAGGGAATAATTTTGAGGAAATAGAAAAGATATTTATCGAATCAGGATATAAAATAAAACCTTATATTTTTAATTCTTGGATATGTGGAGAAATAGAAGATGATATAGGGGGGGAGGATATTTAAATTTTGTAAAAAATAAGAAATGTAATGAGGAAATTCGTGATAAAATGACGCAATGGACAGTAAGGATAAAGAAATATATGGAAAAATTCAAAGAGTATTTCAGTGTTGAAAGAGAACTTGAGACAATAGATTGGGAAGAATATATGAAATTTAATGAAATATATCCGTTTCTGAGTTTTGAAATAGAGGGGATAAGTAAAGAGGAATTAAAAGAATTAAGAAGAAAGATAAAGCCTTATTTTAATGATAAAATTTTATACATAAGATTGATAGATGTCGATAAATTAATTGAATAATAGCATAGTTATCATTTTAAGAGTTTATTTATTATAAAAACAAAGATTGAATACTAAAGTAAATCTTCGGCATTCAAAATTTTCCGAAGAAATATGAATTATGCTGATAGGGAAAACAGCTGTCTGAGCGAAGTGAGTTTGCTGTTTTCCAAGCATAATGAATATTTATGAGGGATAAAAAATTTTGTAGCCGATAGCGGGAGTGTGAGGGCGGCAATGAGCCCTCACGGAAGAAAGGAGAAAAAGTGTATGTTAGAATAAAAAAAGGAGAAGATAAAGAGAGCAACTTTCAGGAAAAAATATAATAAAAGTGGAATTAGGAGGAAAGTTGTAGACAAAAAGGAAGTTTACTCAAGAATTTAAGCAACAGGCAGTAGAGCATTACGAAAGAAGCGGGCAATCAATAAAAGAAGTTTCAGAGACATTGGGAATAGGAGTATCTACATTAAACAGATGGATATCAAATGCGAGAAAAAATGCAGGAAAAGTAGTTCATAGGGAGTCGGGAAATTATTCAAGTAAGGAAGCAAAAGAAATAGCAAAATTAAGAAAAGAACTAAAAGACACAAGGGATGCCTTATCGATATTAAAAAAAGTTATCAGCGAACTGAATGAATAATGGAAGTAGAATATATAAAGAACTGAAGGAATATCAAGAGAAGTGCAATATTTTCTGCTAACAGTGTACTGAAGAAATTAAGTATTTTTTCATTGGGGTATTATTTATGGAAAAAGCGAAAGCTGTCAAGGAACTTGGAAAAGGAGTTATAAATAAAAGATAAAATGATTTTTTTGGAATGTACAAAATTGTATAACGCAAACAATTTAAAAAATTTAATTTTTTTTAGTACTATCCTGTATATTTCCAAAATATATAACACAAGTAATTTAAAAAGTATTGATTTTTTTCTGTTCTTTTGATATAATTATTTGAAAATAAAAAATGGAGGTGGCATATAATGCTGGATAAAATAAAATCAATAGTAGTAGAACAATTAGGAGTAGATGAGGATCAAGTAACTGAAGATGCATCATTTATTGATGATTTAGGGGCTGACTCTTTGGATACTGTTGAATTGATCATGGCATTTGAAGAAGAATTTGATATTGAAATACCTGATGAAGATGCTCAAAAAATTAAAACAGTTAAGGACGTAATTGAGTATATTGAATCAAAATAATAAATAATTCAGAATATTAGGGGGAGAGGCTCCCCCTCTTTTTATTGAAAATTATTTGAAAAAATGTAAAAAAGTTAGTATAATATAAATATTAAATATAAAAATAAATTGGTGAGGTGTATAAATGAAAAGAGTAGTTATAACGGGGATAGGTCTGATTACCCCACTGGGGACAGGGAAAGACAAAACATGGAAAAAGTTACTTGACGGAGAATGCGGAATAGATAAAATTACTGCTTTTGATACTTCGGACTATCCTGTGCATATTGCAGGAGAAGTTAATGATTTTAATCCTGAAGACTATATTGAAAAAAAAGAACTAAAGAAAATGGGAAGATTTTCTCAGTTTGCAATAGCTGCTTCAAAAGAAGCACTCGAAGACTCAGGTTTTCAGATAACTCCTGAAAATGCTGAAAGAGTGGGTATGATTATAGGTTCAGGAATTGGTGGACTGGAAATAATAGAACAGGAAATAGAAAAACTTGTAGAAAAAGGACCGAAAAGAGTTTCGCCTTTTTATATACCTGCAGCAATTTCCAACATGGCTTCAGGAAACACATCAATATATCTGGGAGCTAAAGGACCTAATAAATCTGTAGTTACGGCATGTGCTTCAGGGACAAATTCCATAGGAGATGCTTTTCAGACAATACTTCTTGGAAAAGCCGATGTCATGATAGCAGGAGGAACCGAAGGGACGGTAACTCCAAGTGGAATAGCGGGATTTGGAAATTTAAAAGCATTATCTACAAATCCTGAACCTAAAAAAGCTTCAAGACCGTTTACTGCTGACAGAGATGGTTTTGTGTTGGGAGAAGGTGCAGGAATACTTGTACTGGAGGAGCTTGAACACGCAAAGAAAAGAGGAGCTAAAATATATGCAGAAGTAGTAGGATACGGAGAAACTGGAGATGCATTTCATATGACTGCTCCGTCAGACGGCGGAGAAGGAGCTGCGAGAGCTATTAAAATGGCATTGGAGCAGGGAAATATAAAACTTGAGGAAGTGGGATATATAAATGCTCACGGAACTTCAACTCCTGCAAATGATAAAAATGAAACTCAGGCTATAAAAACTGTATTCGGAGATCATGCTTATAAATTGGCTGTAAGTTCTACAAAGGGAGCTACAGGGCATTTACTCGGAGGTGCGGGAGGAGTTGAAGCTGCATTTTTAGCATTGGCAATAAATGAAGGAGTTTTGCCTCCTACAGTAAATTATGACAATCCCGATCCTCTCTGTGATCTGTATTATGTTCCGAATAAATCCGAAAAAAGAGAAATAGAAGTAGGGCTTTCCAATTCATTAGGGTTCGGAGGGCATAACGCAGTTCTGGCTTTTAGAAAATATAAAGGATAAAATTAAATACAGTAATGGAAATCCGGAGTATCTAAATTGTTCCGGATTTTCTGAAATACAAGGTTAATAAAGGAGTTTTACTGTAATGGTTAAAAATATTGAAAAATTAATGGAAAAAATAAATTACAGATTTAAAAATGAAAAATATTTAAAGGAAGCTTTGACACATCGTTCTTTTTCCAATGAAAATGAAAAATATAGAAATTTTGACAATGAAAAACTGGAATTTTTAGGTGATGCGGTACTCAATTTAATAACAACCGAATATATTTATGAATTAGGAATGGGAAAAAAAGAAGGTGAATTGGCAAAACTTAAAAGTCAGATAATAAGCGAACCTGTATTTTCAACAATTGCGGGAGAAATAGAACTGGGTGAATATCTGTATTTGAGTAACGGAGAAGCAGCTTCAGGAGGAAGAAACAGAAAATCAATTTTGGGAGATGCTTTTGAAGCATTAATAGGAGCGATTTTCTGTGACTCGGATTATTATACTGCTAAAAAAATTGCTCTCGGGTTTTTAAAGGATAAAATCCGTAATCTGGAGAAAATCGAAGAAACGAAAGACTATAAAACAGTGCTACAGGAAATATTTCAGGGGAAATATAAAAAAATGCCTGAATACGAACTTATAAACACAAAAGGACCTGACCATAATAAACTGTTTGAGATTTCGGTGAAGCTTAACAGCAGAGTAATAGGTACAGGAAAAGGAAAAAGTAAAAAAGAAGCTGAAAAGAAAGCTGCAAAAGAAGCGTTGAAATTTATTGAAAAAAATAATGATATTAAATAATAAAACAGGAGATAATATAAAAAATGTTTAAAACAGCTCTGTATCCGGGAAGTTTTGATCCTATAACAAACGGACATGTGGATATAATAAAACGTTCATCTAATTTATTTGATAAACTGATAATAGGAATTTTTAAAAATTCCTCCAAAACAAAGGCATGGTTTTCAGATAACGAAAAAGCTGAAATGATAAGGGAAGTTCTGGAAAAGGAAAAAATTAATGCGGAAATAAAAATATTTAACGGACTGCTTGTAGATTTTATATACAAGGAAAAAGTCGATATTCTTATAAGAGGACTGAGGGCACTTTCAGATTATGAGTACGAACTGCAATTTACTTTAACAAATAAAACTCTCGCAAAAAGCGAATTTGAAACGATATTTTTAAGTGCTCCCAGAAGATATCTGTATCTGAGTTCCAGTCTTGTAAAGGAAATTGCACAGAATGACGGAGATTTAAAAACTTTTGTTCCTGAAAATGTGGAAAAAAAACTGATCGAAAAAGTAAAACAAATGGAGTTACAAGTTCTATCTAATGAAAATTTAAAAGATTATAAAATATAATATATATTATTAAATCGGAGCAGGAAATAAATTAAGGGGGAAAACCTGAATTATGGCAATATCCAAAACAAGTTCAAAAGTTAAGTACATATGTTCGGAATGCGGTTATACGTCTCAGAAATGGCTTGGAAAATGCCCCAATTGTAATTCGTGGGGAACATTTGAAGAAGAAGTTGATATAAAAAAAGCTTTTAAAAATATTAAATCAGAGGAAATATCCATAAATAAAATTTCGGAAATAAAAATAGAAAAGGAATTCAGAATGATAACTCAGTATGAAGAGTTTGACAGAGTACTGGGCGGAGGACTCATAAAAGGTGAAGTAGTACTCATAACAGGAAGTCCGGGAATAGGGAAATCTACTTTTTTACTGCAACTGTCCGAAGAATATTCAAAAATCGGAAATGTATTTTATGTTTCAGGAGAAGAATCACCGAGGCAGATAAAGCAGAGAGCCGAAAGAATAAATGTGAACAGCAGTAATTTATATATTCTGAATGACACGAATATTGAAAAAATAGAAAGTGCAATATTAAAGGATAAACCGAGAGTGGTGGTTATAGATTCCATACAGACACTTTATTCGGAAAATGTGAATTCAGTTCCTGGAAGTGTTACACAAATTAGAGAAACAACATTGAAACTGATAGAAATTGCTAAAAAAAATGAAATATCCTTTTATATAGTAGGTCATGTGACAAAAGACGGAAAACTTGCAGGACCAAAGCTTCTTGAACATATGGTGGATGCTGTACTTCAGATTGAAGGAGAAGAAAACAGTTATTATAGAATAGTACGTTCAATAAAAAACAGATATGGTTCGACAAATGAAATATCAATTTTCGATATGAAGGAAAATGGAATAAGTGAAGTCAAAAATCCTTCGGAATTTTTTATAAGCGACAGAGAAGAAAAAAATATAGGAAGTATAATTGCTCCCATATTTGAGGGAAGCAGAGTATTTCTCTTTGAAATACAGTCTCTTTTAAGTGTGCCGAATTTTGGAATGCCTAAAAGAATAGTGGAAGGTTATGATAAAACCAGAGTTGAAATTTTAAGTGCGGTATTATCACGCTCATTAAATGTTGATGTTAATTCCAGAGATATTTACATTAATATTCCGGGAGGAATAGAATTAAAAGACAGAAGCTCGGATTTGGCAGTGGTGTTTTCACTTTTATCCTCAATAAACAGAATACCTGTAAGTCAGAAAATAGCTGCTGTGGGTGAACTGGGGCTGAGAGGTGAAGTGAGAAAGGTGTCGTTTATAAAAAATAGAGTAAATGAACTTGAAAAATTAGGCTTTACAGGAGTTTATCTTCCAAAAAGTAATAAATCCGATATGGAAAAAGAAAAAATAAAAATTAAACTGAATTATATAAGTAATATTAATGAGTTGGTTGAAAGGGTGAAATAAATATGAAAAAAAAGGAAACAAAAAAGAAAATACTTGAGTATGTATTTTCAATACTTGCACCGGGAACTCCGTTAAGGCTTGCCATAGACAGGATACAGGAAGCCTCTTTAGGTGCGATAGTAGTCCTGGGAGACTCCAATGATCTCGGAGGAATAATGAGGGGAGGATTTAAACTGAACACGTCCTATACTCCGCAGAAATTATATGAACTGTCGAAAATGGACGGAGGAATTATACTGTCCGAAGATATAAAGACAATATACGGAGCAAATATCCAGCTTCAACCCAACTCAAATATAAAAACCGATGAAAGCGGAACAAGGCATCAGTCTGCTGAAAGAGTGGCAAAACAGACGGGTAATCTTGTTATTACAGTTTCAGAAAGAAGAAATAAAATTACTATATATAAAGGGGATTTCAGATATACTCTGCATGATATAGGAGATTTGCTCGTGAAATCTTCTCAGGCTATAATGGCACTCGAAAAATATGCAGTAGCAATAAGCAGAAATCTTATAAATCTTACAGTATCCGAATTTGACAATATGGTAACTTTATACGATATTGTGGAAGTAATAAGAATGTACGGACTACTTTTCAGAATGTCCGATGAACTTGTGGAATATATATCAGAGCTTGGAACAGAAGGCAGACTGGTAAAAATACAGTATCAGGAAATCATGCTTAATCAGAATGAAGAATTTAATGATTTAATAAAAGATTACAAGAAAAATGATGAAAAAGTTGAAAAAGTAGTGGAAAATATAAGAATGCTCAATAAAGAAGAACTGCTTGAAGATGAAAATATAGCAAACATACTCGGTTTTAATTTAAAAGATATAAGTTTTGATGAAATAATAAAGTCGAGGGGATACAGAATTCTCGGAACGATAAATAAAGTAACTAAAAAGGATATAGAACTTTTAGTAGGGGAGTTTGAGGAAATACAGGCAATTTTAATAGCTACTGTGGAAGAAATGACCCAAATAAAGGGAATAAGCAAATTAAAAGCCGAGCATATAAACAAGGCACTTACAAGAATAAAAAATAAGGTAATGCTGGACAGATATTAATAAAATGGAAGGGAAGATAAAATGGAAAAAAAAATAACAGTCGGAGGTCAGGCAGTAGTTGAAGGAGTAATGATGAGAGGTCCTAAAGCAATAGCAACTGCTGTGAGAAAGCATGACGGAAGCATAGTTTACAAAAAAATTGAATTAACTGAAAAAAATAATAAATGGCTGAAAGTTCCTTTTGTAAGAGGAGTCTTTGCTCTATTTGACGCAATGATTGTAGGAACTAAGGAACTTGTATTTGCATCAAATCAGGCAGGACTGGAAGAAGAGCAGATGACAGACGGACAGGTGACTTTTACGGTAGCAACTTCAATATTACTGGGAATAGGAATGTTTATGGTCTTGCCTTCTTATGTCGGAGGATTACTGTTTAAAGAAAAGACAGTGCTTGCAAATCTTACCGAAGCTGTAGTCAAACTTATTCTGTTTTTGGGTTATATATGGGGAATATCATTTTTTAAGGATATAAAAAGAGTATTTGAATATCATGGAGCAGAACATAAAAGTATTATAAATTATGAAGAAGGTAGTGAACTTACTCCTGAAAATGCAAAAGCGTGTACAAGGTTTCATCCAAGATGCGGGACAAGTTTCCTGTTGCTTGTAATGTTTATAAGTATACTTGTATTTTCAACTGTAGATCTCATATCGGGAATAACAAGGGAAAATAGCGGGATACCGACTTTTCTTATTTATAAACTTATAACGAGAGTTCTTTTTGTTCCTGTAGTTGCGGGAATTTCATATGAACTGCAAAGATGGACAAGTTATCACTTGAATAACGGTATTGCAAAAATGATAGCAATACCGGGAATGTGGCTTCAAAAAATCACTACAAGTGAGCCTGATGAAAGTCAGCTTGAAGTTGCTATTGTGGCATTAAATGTAGCTTTAGGAAAAGAAGTGTCAAATGCCACTGAAGTTTTTGAATAAATTGAAAAAACAAAATTTTTTGAAGAAAAATTCAACGAAAAACTTATTATTTATAATTTTTTGTGAGGGCGACGATGAGCCCTCACACTCCCACTATCGCTTAATCTACGGTTTTTTGAAAAAAGCTTAACAAAAAACCACCAACTCAAATTATTTCTAAACTCAAAAATACTCCATTCACTAAAAAATCACAAACTCGCTTTGTTCAAACAGCTGTTTTCCCGAGCAGCATAATTCATATTTTTTCGTAAAATTTTGAATGCCGAAGTTTTATTTATAATTTAAGTTTATATTTCTATTACCATTTCAATTTAACTATGATTTTATTTAAAACCGTTTCTTTATATTTTAGTTCCCTTCAACATTCAAATTTTACTGGGTGAAAAATGTGTAAAGTGAGCCGTTGTAAAAACATCCTTTTTGTTTTTACAGCGAACGGGCATTTTTGAACTTTAGTAAAATTTGAGTGATAGTTTTGAATATATTTTTTCGTAATAACAATTATGAATTTTCATGAAAAAATATTAAAAATTTTATTTTTTTCTTGACAAGAAAAAAATATAGTGATATTCTATATAATATAAATTAGGCTAACCTAATTATTAATTAGGAAAAGCTAAGAAAGGAGACGGAATGAGTAGGAGTATAGAGGATTATTTAAAAGGAATATATACACTGAAAAAGAAAAAGCAGTATTCAAACAAAAATCTTGCAGAATATCTGAACATTTCTCCCGCATCAGTAAGTGAAATGATAAAAAAACTTGTAAATGACGGATATCTGGTTATATCAGGAAAAACCGTAAAGATGACTGAAAAAGGTAACGGATTTGCTATGAATATTATAAGAAAGCACAGAGTATGGGAAGTTTTTTTATTTGAAAAACTGGGATACAGCAAAGATGAAGTACATACTGAAGCTGAAATACTTGAACATGTAACAAGTGAAAGACTGCTTAAAAAACTTGAAAAGTTTCTGTTTTACCCGAAAGAGTGCCCGCATGGGAGCCCGATTTTTTACGGAATTAAAAAATTTGATGAAGAAAATGTAATTAAACTTTCTGAAGCTGAAGAAGATGATGAAGTAATTATATTAAGTGTAGAAGACAATATCGAACTATATGACTATCTTAAGGAATTGAATATAGGAATTAAAGAAACTTATACAGTTCAGAGAAAAGATCCTTTTAAAGGACCGATATACTTGAGTAACAGAGAAAAAAGTATAAAAGTAGTGGCTTATAATGCTGCAGGAATGATAGAGGTTTATAGAAAAAATAAAAATACGGAGGATATGGAATAATGAGTAAAAGCACAAAAAATATTTTTAAATTTTTAATTATATCAATAATAACAGTACTTGCAATATTTTCATGCGGAAAAAAGGAAGAAACTAAAGAAAATATGAATACTGCTGAAACGACTAAAAAGATAAAGATTACGACGACGACAACAATGCTTGTGGATCTTGTAAAAACCATAGGAGGAGATAAAGTCGAAGTTACGGGATTAATGGGAGAAGGAGTGGACCCTCATTTATATGCTGCAAGTGCAGGAGATATAGAAAAGCTTTCAAATGCCGATATTGTAGTATATGGAGGATTACATCTGGAAGGTAAGATGACTGAAATTTTTGAGAAATTATCATCTCAGAATAAAAAAGTTTTAAATGTAGGAGAAGCTTTGGATAAAAATAAAATTATGTTTGAAGATGAAAACACTCCTGATCCTCATGTATGGTTTGATACAGAATTATGGGCAAGACAGGCTGAAGCGGTTGAAGCTGAATTGAGTAAAAATGACCCTTCAAACAGTGAATATTACAAAGAAAATCTTGAAAAGTATAAAGCTGAACTGATTGAACTGACAAATTATGTAAAAGGAAGAATAGATGAAATTCCTGAAAAAAGCAGAGTTCTTGTAACTGCTCATGATGCGTTCGGATACTTTGCAAAACAGTTCGGACTGGAAGTGAAGGCAATACAGGGAGTTTCTACTGATTCTGAAACGGGAAGTAAAAATATTACCGATTTGGCAAACTTTATAGTCGAAAATAACATAAAAGCAATATTTGTGGAATCATCAGTACCTAAGAAAAGTATAGAAGCTTTGCAGGAAGCCGTAAAAGCAAAAGGAAAGGAAGTAAAAATAGGAGGCGAATTATATTCGGATTCATTGGGAGATGAAGCAAGCAATACAGAAACATATATTAAAACCGTAAAAGCCAATGCTGATATAATTGCAAATGCATTGAAATAAAATTGAGCTTAATATAATTGAATATGGTTTAAAGTCGGATGGAACAGTGAAAAAATTGTTTTATCTGAATAAATTGGTATAGTTTTAAACTGAATTTGCCATAATTTGTGTGATATGAAATCTAAAGTTGTACATAAAAGTCGGAACAGGGGGAAAAATGTCTGAAAATATTTCAAAAGAAGTGATTATTAAAGTAGAAGATTTGACAGTGGCTTATGAAGAAAAACCTGTTTTATGGGATATTGAACTGGAAATAAAAAAAGGTGTGCTTATGGCAATAGTCGGACCTAACGGAGCGGGAAAGTCCACCCTTATAAAAACAATGCTTGATTTAATAAAGCCCGCAACAGGTGAAGTGTTATTTTACGGTAAAAAGCATAGCAAAGTAAGAAACAGAATTGCCTATGTACCTCAGAGAGGGAGTGTAGACTGGGATTTTCCCACAACGGTTTTTGATGTGGTGGAAATGGGAAGATACGGTAAAGTAGGCTGGCTGAAAAGAGTAGGCAAAATAGACAGGAAAAAAACCGAAGAAGCAATCCTCAAAGTCGAAATGGAGGAATATAAAAACAGGCAGATAAGTCAACTGTCGGGAGGACAGCAGCAGAGGGTATTTCTGGCAAGGGCATTAGTTCAGGATGCGGATATATATTTCATGGATGAACCTTTTCAGGGTGTTGACAGTAAAACCGAAAAATCAATAGTAAATATACTGAAAAAATTAAGAGATGAAGGAAAAACAGTAATAGTGGTTCATCATGATTTACAGACAGTAAAGAATTACTTTGATTATGTAACTTTTATAAATGTTTCGGTTATAGCTTCAGGACATGTGGATGAAATATTTACTCCTGAAAATATTGAAAAAACTTATAAAAGCAAATTTTTATCTGAAAAGGAGATATAGTCATGAATATAATATCTCTCCTTATAAGCGAACATACATTCAGAACAGTTGCCATGGGCTGTATGCTTTTAGGTTCCGTTTCAGGTATGCTGGGATGCTTTGCCGTTTTGAGGAAACAGAGTTTATTGGGAGATGCGGTTTCCCATGCTTCTTTGCCCGGAGTTTGTCTCGCTTTTATGATTACCCGTGTTAAAAGTACGGAAGTACTCCTTTTAGGTGCTTTGGCTGTAGGGATAGTCTGTATAGGTCTGATACAGATTATTCAGAACTATACTAAAATAAAATTTGACAGTGTATTGGCATTTGTTTTATCCGTATTTTTCGGTTTGGGACTTGTTCTTCTTTCATATTTGAATAAATTACCCGGGGCTAATAAATCCGGATTGAACAGGTTTATTTTCGGACAGGCTTCCACTCTTGTGGAACGTGATGTAAAACTGATGTTATACACAGGATTGATACTTTTAGTTATAATTATTTTATTATGGAAAGAATTTAAAATAGCAATTTTTGATCCTGACTTTGCAAAAACATTGGGATTTCCAAGCAGAAAAATTGAAATTTTTATTTCGATTTTGCTTGTCGTTACGGTAATAATAGGAATTCAGGCAGCAGGAGTAATATTGATAAGTGCCATGATTATTTCTCCCGGAGTAGCTGCAAGACAGTGGACCGATAAATTATCAGTAATGGTTTTTTTGTCAGGAATATTCGGAGGAATAGCAGGCTTTATCGGAACTTTGATAAGTATAACTCAGTCGGATTTACCTACAGGTCCTGTCATAGTTGTAGTTATAAGCATAATAGTGATACTGAGTATTCTTTTTTCTCCTAAAAGAGGAATTTTGTTCCGTATTATTTTAAACAAAAGAAGGAAAAAAATATTTAGAGAGCAGCTCAAAAATAAAAAACTGAAACAGGAAAATACACAAGAGGGGATGAAATTATGAATACAGGATTTGTTATACAGCTCATAGCCATAATGGTAGCAGCTTCATGCTCTATTTTAGGGACATTTCTCGTTCTGAAAAATATGGCAATGGTTTCCGATGCAATAACTCATACAATTTTACTCGGTATTGTAATTGCTTTTTTTGCGGTTCATGACTTAAATTCACCGTTTTTAATATTAGGTGCAGGAATAGTAGGCGTTTTAACGGTATATTTAGTGGAACTTTTAAATTCAACGAGACTTGTAAAAGAAGATTCGGCTATCGGAGTCGTATTTCCTCTGCTATTTAGTATAGCTGTGATACTTATATCAAAATATGCTTCAAATATTCATCTGGATGTGGATTCGGTATTACTGGGAGAACTTGCTTTTGCTCCATTTAATACGGTGAAAATTTTCGGTTTCAGGATAGCAAAAGGTTTGGTCATTACTTTTACAATGTTTGTAATAAATTTTCTGTTTACAGCAGTATTTTTCAAAGAACTGAAAATATCTACTTTTGATAAAGCACTTGCTGCAACTTTGGGAATGAAGCCTGTATTAGTTCACTATATGCTTATGTCACTGGTGTCCGTAACTTCAGTAGCATCTTTTGAAGCTGTAGGTTCCATACTTGTAGTAGCTTTTATGATAGGTCCGCCTATTACAGCTTATCTGCTTACAAATAGTCTGAAGATAATGCTGTTTTTAAGTGTAGTCTTAGGTTCGATATCAAGTATAATCGGTTATTTTCTTGCTTTAAAATGGGATGTTTCAATAGCGGGAATGATTTCAGTAGTAATAGGATTGATTTTTATTGTTATACTGATAAGTTCTCCTAAAAAAGGCTTGGTTGTAACATTTTATCGGAAAAAAAATCAGAAATTGGAATTTTCAGTAAAAATGCTGCTTATTCATATATTTAATCACAATGATACACCTGAAGAAAAAAATGAATGCGGGCTTGATACGATGGAATATCATTTGCGATGGGAAAAAAAATTTTTTAACAGAATACTGGAAAAGGCCAAAGAAAGAAAATATGTTTACATTGATAACAGAATTTTTAAAATAACAGATAAAGGGAAAGAATTTCTAAAACATAAATTATAAGCTAAAAAGCTCTAATATATTAATATTTTGAACAATTAATCCACTTCGAGACGAAAAAACTGTTTTTGGTTGAGAAGTGGATTTTTTACTTGGCAATATATCCGAACTTTTTTGTAAAAAAGTTCGATCAAAAAACAGTTTTTCACGCAGTAAAATTTGAATGTTGAAGGGGACTTAAAGTTGTAGAAACGGTTTTAAATAAAAGTATAGTTAAATTGTAATAATGATAGAAATATATACTTGAAGTATAAATAAAACTTCGTTATTCAAAATTTTACGAAAAAATATGAATTATGTTGCTCGGGAAAATAGCTGTTTGAGTGTAGCGAGTTTGCTGTTTTCTAAGCATAATTCATATTTTGAGGTTAAGAAATTTTGTAGCCGATAGCAGGAGTGTGAGGGCGGCAATGAGCCCTCACGAAAAGAAATTTGAATTGGAAATTTTTTGGTTCAACCTTTTTTACAAAAAAGGTTGGTGTGAGTCCGACGATGATCTCTCACGGAAAAAATTGAATTTAAAAATATTATTTATACAAAAAAATAAAAGAAAAATTTCCCTATATTTTTTATTTTTGAAATATAATTATAATGTAAATTACAAAGATAATAAATTATATTGTCTTTTAAATTTAAAATTTTAATTTCTTACAGGAGGTAAGCAGAAATGGCAATTAATGTAAAAAGTGAAATAAAACCGTTAAAAAAAGTTTTATTACACAGACCCGGAAGAGAATTGTTGAATTTGACTCCGGACACATTGGAAAGACTTTTATTTGATGATATACCTTTCCTAAAAGTTGCACAGCAGGAGCATGACGCTTTTGCAAAAATTCTTAAGGAAAACGGAGTTGAAGTTGTTTATCTTGAAGATTTGGCAGCGGAAGCTATAGGACAGTGTCCTGAATTGAAAAAACAGTTTCTTGAGCAGTTCATTACTGAAGGAGGGGTACTTGTACCTGAATATAGGGAAGCTTTAATGAAACTTTTCAATTCATATAGTGACAATAAGGAATTAATATTAAAAACTATGGAAGGGGTAAAATACGGAGAGCTTAATCTGACTTCAGATTCATTGATTTCAAAATTAAATGACGATAGTGAACTGATTTTGGATCCTATGCCTAATCTATATTTTACGCGTGATCCTTTTGCATCAATCGGAAACGGTGTAAGTTTAAACAGAATGTATTCTATAACAAGAAACAGAGAAACTATTTATGCAGATTATATTTTTAAATATCACCCTGAATATAAGGGAAAAGTTCCTTATTTCTACGAAAGAGACAGCCAGTTCCATATTGAAGGCGGAGACATACTTAATCTTAATGATAAAGTACTTGCAATAGGAATTTCCCAACGTACTCAGGCAGCTGCAATAGATCAGATAGCAAAAAATATTTTTGCGGCAAACGGTTCTACAATAAATACAGTACTTGCATTTAAAATACCCGAAACAAGAGCATTTATGCATTTGGATACGGTGTTTACACAAATAGATTATGATAAATTTACTATACATCCGAATATTATGGGACCGTTGGAAGTTCATGAAATAACTAAAAACGGAGACAAAATAGAAGTGAAACTGTTAACAGGCACATTAAAATCAATACTTGAAAAATATCTGGGCGTACCTGATGTTAAATTGATAAAATGTGGAGGCGAGGACAGAATTGCTGCTGAAAGAGAACAGTGGAATGACGGTTCAAATACATTATGTATAGCTCCGGGGGTTATCATTGTTTATGAAAGAAATGATGTTACGAACGAACTTTTAAGACAGGCGGGATTGAAAGTTCTTGAAATGCCGAGTGCCGAATTGTCAAGAGGTCGTGGAGGACCGAGATGTATGAGTATGCCTTTAGAAAGAGAAGACTAAAAATTAATTTCAAATCAGTTTCAAAATGGAAATTATGTGTTATAATATATTAAGACAGCTACAGGTTAATCAATACTCAAACAGATTTTACCGGCTGAAAATACTTTAAAATATAGAAAGGATGGTTTCAATGCCAAAAAATTTAAGCGGAAGAAGTTATTTGAAATTGCTTGATTTTACAAGTTCAGACATCAGATATCTGCTTGATTTGTCAAAAAACTTTAAGGAATTAAAGTTGACAGGGACACCTCACAGATATTTGGAAGGAAAAAATATAATCCTTTTATTTGAAAAAACGTCTACACGTACAAGATGTGCTTTTGAAGTGGCAGGAATGGACTTAGGAATGGGAGTTACTTATCTTGATCCCGGAAGTTCTCAAATGGGGAAAAAAGAAAGTATAGAAGATACTGCACGTGTTCTGGGAAGAATGTATGACGGAATCGAATATAGAGGATTTGATCAGACTATAGTTGAGGAACTTGCTGAAAATGCAGGGGTACCGGTATGGAACGGACTTACAAATGAGTTCCACCCTACTCAGATGCTTGCGGATTTATTGACAATTGAAGAAAATTTCGGATATTTAAAAGGAATCAACTTTGTATATATGGGAGATACGAGAAACAATATGGGTAACTCTCTGTTAATAGCATGTGCAAAAATGGGACTTAACTTTACTGCATGCGGTCCTAAAGATTTAAAACCTGCTCAGGAGTTAATAGACAAAGCTGAAGAACTTGCCAAAGCAAGCGGAAGTGTAATAAGATTTACTGAAGATGTGAAAGAAGCATGTACAAATGCGGATGTTGTTTATACGGATATATGGGTATCAATGGGAGAGCCTGAAGAAGTATGGGAACAGAGAATTAAAGAACTGAAAAAGTTCCAAGTTAACAAGGAGGCAATGAGTTATGCAAAAGATACTGCTATTTTCCTGCATTGTCTGCCTTCATTCCATGACTTGAAAACAACTATAGGAAAAGAAATAAACGATAAATTCGGTTTACCTGAAATGGAAGTTACCGACGAAGTTTTTGAAAGCCCTCAGTCAAAAGTCTTCGACCAAGCTGAAAATAGGATGCATACAATCAAAGCAGTGATGTATGCTACGTTGAAATAATGGCGAAGAGAATAGTAGTCGCACTTGGAGGGAATGCTTTAGGAAACAGTCCTGAAGAACAGCTGAAGCTTGTAAAAAATACGGCTAAATCAATCGTTGACATGATTAAAGAGGGATTTGAAGTTATAGTAGGTCATGGAAACGGTCCTCAAGTGGGAATGATAAATCTGGCAATGGATTATGCTGCAAACGGAGAAGTGAAAACTCCATATATGCCTTTTGCAGAATGTGGAGCGATGAGTCAGGGATATATAGGATATCATCTCCAGCAGGCAATAAGAGAAGAACTGAATGCCCAGAATATAAAGAAAGGTGTAGTTTCACTTGTAACACAAGTAGTTGTAGATGAAAAAGATCCTGCATTTACAAATCCTACAAAACCTATCGGAATGTTCTACAGTAAAGAAGAAGCTGACAGAATAGCTTCGGAAAAAGGATTTACATTTGTGGAAGATGCGGGAAGAGGATACAGAAGAGTAGTTCCTTCACCTTCACCTAAAAAAATAGTTGAAATTGAAGAAGTGGAAGCACTTGTAGATAAGGGAACCGTTGTAATTACTGTAGGAGGAGGAGGAATACCTGTAGTAGAGGAAAACGGACATTATAGAGGTGTAGATGCAGTTATAGACAAGGATAAGTCAAGTTCCAAGCTGGCAGCGGATTTAAAAGCGGACATGCTTGTTATATTGACAGCCGTTGATAAAGTATATATAAATTATAATAAACCTGACCAGAAGGAACTGGATGTTTTAAGTATTGAAGAAATTAAAAAATACATCGATGAAGGTCATTTTGCCAAAGGAAGTATGCTGCCTAAAATAGAAGCCTGCATGGAATATGTGAAAAATAACAAGGACGGACAGGCTATCATTACTTCATTGCAGAATGCCGGTTCAGCATTAGCGGGAAATACGGGAACGGTTATTAAATTTTAAATGAAGGTAGGAGAATAATATGGCTAAGAAAAAAGGTATACAATTGTCCGCATTCTCAATTTTATTTCTAATAATATTCGGATTGGCAATTTTGACCCGTTTATTTCCTCAGGTTGAAAATGCAACATTGTCGACAGTAGTAATGGCACCGTTTAACGGATTTAAAGAAGCGATAGATGTATGTATATTTATATTGCTGCTCGGAGGATTTTTAGGAGTGGTCACAAAAACAGGAGCACTGGACGCCGGAATAGGTACTCTTGTAAAAAAACTTAGAGGAAATGAACTTGTTTTGATTGTCATACTGATGATTTTATTTTCAATCGGTGGAACTACATACGGAATGGCAGAGGAAACAGTGGCATTTTATGTATTAATCTGTTCCACAATGGTTGCAGCCGGATTTGATACTACTGTGGGAGTTGCGACAATAATGCTCGGAGCGGGAGTGGGAGTTTTAGGTTCGACTGTCAATCCGTTTGCAATAGGTGTTGCTCTTGATGCTCTCAAAGAAAAAGGAATACAGTATAACAGCGGTATAGTAATAATGCTCGGAGCAATATTATGGTTATCGGCTTTGGCTGCTGCGATTTTCTATGTTTTAAGTTATGCGAAAAAAGTAAAAGCCGAAAAAGGTTCTACAATTTTGTCCTTGCAGGAACAGAAAGACATGCAGGAAACTTTCGGACATGCAAACTTTGATAATATAGAATTTACAGGAAAGACAAGAATTACATTAATTCTTTTTTCTGCAACATTTCTTATAATGGTTATTTCATTAATTCCATGGGAAAGTTTCGGAATAACTGTATTTAAAGGATGGACAAGTTTCCTTACAGGAACTTCTTTGGGAGAATGGTACTTTGCCGAACTGTCCATGTGGTTTCTGCTGTCCGGAGTTATAATAGGAATAGTTAACGGATTTAAGGAAACTGAAATAATAGATTCCTTTATGGAAGGAGTAAAGGATATATTAAGTGTCGTACTTATAATTGCAGTGGCAAGGGGAGCTTCGGTATTAATGGCAGCAACAAAATTTGACGCATTTATACTGGATTCGGCTTCAGCAGCTTTAAAAGGACTGCCTGCCTTTATATTTGCCCCTATGTCATATTTACTTTTCTTAGTGCTGTCATTCTTAATTCCGTCCACATCAGGACTGGCTTCAGTAGCATTTCCTGTGCTGGGACCGCTGACATCGGCTTTAGGATACAGTGCTGAAGTTATGGTATTGATATTTAGTGCAGCTTCAGGGATTATTAATCTTATTACACCTACATCGGGAGTTGTCATGGGAGGACTTGCCATAGGGAAAATGCAGTACGGAACTTGGATAAAATTTGTAGGAAAGCTTATTGCGATAATATTTGTTATGGACGTAGTAATACTGACTATAGCAATGATGGTTATCAGATAAAAAGAGCAGTCCGAAAGTAAAAAATTAAATTATTGGGTGAGGAAGTTTCATGATTAATGAATTGGATTTGCAATATCATAGAAATTATAAGCATTATAAATTATACTCTTTTAATATTGAATATATTGAGACTCCTGTTAAACCGACAATACACAGTGCATCAAAATTGCTGTTTTTTAGTGAAGGTATCGGGAAAGTGAAAGTATATGACAGAGAATACAATATTATTCCCGATACAATGCTGGCAGTTTTCCCATGGGAAATTGTAGAAATAACTGAAGTAAAGGAAACAATGAAGATAATGACGGTATCGTATAATTCCGTTTTCAGCAATTTAATATTGAATGTATTGAATAAGTATAAGAAAAACAGGACTCATATTTTTTCATTGATAAAAAAAGTTCCAATTGTTTATTTTAATGAAATCGAATCAGAAATAATAAAAAATATATTTTTTCAGATAAAAGATGAAATAGGAATGGAGTCATTTTCAGATTTTGATACATTTCCCGAAAAGGAAAAATCGAAAGAAGAGAATGACTTCGATTTGAGTACGGTTTATGTGACGAATAAGCTCACTGAATTAATAATAATTATAGCTAAGAAAGCAGTTTCCGAAAATAAGGGAGAATTAAAAAAAAAAGATACGGCAGGAAATAACATAGTTAAATATATTTATGCACATCTGAATGAAAAACTTACATTAAATAAATTGTCAGTAATATTTTTTATGAGTGAGTCATCTATAACACGATATTTGGAAGGAGTTACCGGTTTTACATTTAATGAACTGCTAAGACATATGAGGATTTCAAAGGCTCTGGACTTGCTCGTATATACTGATCTGAATATTGAAGAAATAGCACATCTTGTGGGTTTTGTAGACGGTTCTCATATATCAAGACTATGTAATAAATATTTAAAAATGAATCCGAATACTTACAGGGAACATTATAAAAATATATATCAGATATTTAATGAAAAGGAACAGGAACTTGTCTACAGTATAATAAGCTATATTTATGAAAATTATACAGGGGA
>JAUNKI010000211.1 GCA_030532815.1 Leptotrichiaceae bacterium | reverse complement strand
AGCTCAAAAATGCCCGCTCGCTGTAAAAACAAAAAGGATGTTTTTACGACGCTCACTCATTGCATTTTTCACGCAGTAAAATTTGAATGTTGAGGGGGGACTAAAAGATAAAGAAACGATTTTAAATAAAGGTATAGTTAAATTGTAATAGTAAAAATATATACTTGAAGTATAAAGTAAAAGTTTCGGCATTCAAAATTTTACGAAAAAATATGAATTATGCTGCTCGGGAAAACAGCTGTCTGAGCAAAGCGAGTTTGCTGTTTTCTAAGCATAATGAATATTTTTGAGTGATAAAAAATTTTGTAGCCGATAGCAGGAGTGTGAGGGCGGCAATGAGCCCTCACGAAAAGAAAGTTGAGTTGGCGGTTTTTTGTCAAATTTTTTTCAAAAAAATTCGGATTTCACTTTTTTACAACTTTTTCCCTTGACAAATAATAAGTTATTTATTATAATATCTTGTATTGTAGTAATTTTAAAGAGCAGTATTTAAAAATAATGCTTATTATATACCAAAATTATTGGAAAGGAGTCGATAATAGTGGCAGTACCTAAGAAAAGAACTTCTAAAGCTAAGAGAAACATGAGAAGAGCACATGATTCAATCAAAGCACCTAATATAATAGTTGAAGCTGATGGAACAGTGAGAAGACCTCATAGATTAAATCTGGAAACTGGAGTATACAGAGGTAGACAAGTGTTGGAATTTGAAGATTCCACATCTGATTCTGAATAATAATGAAGCAAGATAAAGCAGTCTTGCTTTTTTTATTTATGTATTTAAATGTACTAAAAACACTCAAATTCAATTTTAAAACGATAAATAGAGAAAAGAAGTTGTTTGTATTATTAAAAATTAAGTACAAAATAAAAAAATATATCATTATAAAAATTAAAAAAATAGTGAATTTAAACCATTTTTTATATACTCAAAATATTAATCAGCCCTAAAATAAAAAAATATATTTTAAATTGTAATTTTTAATATTTTGTGATAAACTTCATATTAGTACAGCATTGTAAAAAGTAAATAATCGAGGTGAATAAATGAAAATAGGTATATTAGGAACAGGGTCTTATTTACCTGAAAAAGTATTGACAAATGACGAGCTTGCAAAAATGGTCGATACTAATGATGAATGGATAAGAACCAGAACAGGAATAATAGAGAGAAGAATTGCTGCTGAAGATGAAGCTACATCGGATTTGGCTTATAAAGCGGCAGTAAAAGCCATAGAAAGTGCAGGAATAGATAAAAATGAAATAGAGCTGATTATTGTAGCTACAATGACTCCTGATCATTTTACTCCGTCAACTGCGGCAATAGTTCAGGACAGATTGGGAATCAGCTTTTGACTTATCGGCAGCATGTACAGGATTTATTTATGCCTATACTACGGGACACAGTTTTATTAAAGCGGGAATATATAAAAAGGTTCTTGTAATAGGAGCTGAAGCTATGTCAAGGGCTATTGACTGGGAAGATAGAGGAACATGTATTCTCTTTGGAGACGGAGCGGGTGCCGTTGTTTTGGGAGAAACGGACAGTGGAGGACTTATTGCTTCACATCTTGTAGCAGACGGTTCAGGAGCATGTGAATTGATAATACCTTCAGGAGGCTCAAGAAAGCCTGTAAGCACTCAGACAATAAAAAATAAAGAAATATATATGCAAATGAACGGAAGGGAGATTTTCAAGTTTGCAGTCAGAGTTTTTCCTGAAACAGTGGAAAATGTTTTAAATCAGGGAAACATAACGGCAGATGACGTGGATTTATTTATTCCTCATCAGGCAAATATAAGGATAATTGAATCTATAGCCAAAAGGTTTAAACAACCGATGGATAAATTTTATGTAAATCTTCAAAAATATG
>JAUNKI010000210.1 GCA_030532815.1 Leptotrichiaceae bacterium | reverse complement strand
GATCGGATTATTGACGAAAAAGAAGTAAAAGCCAATAAAAGAAGCAAGATTGAAGAAGCAATAAATAAACTGGATAAAAAGTTAAATCCGATTTTAAGATTTTATACACCTGCTTCATACGGAAGCTGGTACCTTGTAAAAACATCAAATTTACAGGAAGCCGAATATGAAAATATTAAATATAATTTTAAACAGGAAGAAAACGGATACAGAATAATAAAAACTTATTATATTCCCCAAAAAAATATATGGGCTGAAAATAAAGAGAGAGCTACAAAAATGAAATAATATATTTCGATAAAGAATATAAATATATGATAATAAAATTTGAAAATGACGACAGTTTAAAAGTATTTTCCAGAAGTCTCGATGGGAATGTGAAAATAACGGGAGAAGAAAAAGAAAAAATTCGGAAAATAATTGATGAAAACGGCAGTTTAAAAACGGTAGTTTACAATAAAGAAAATAAAAATCCTGATGATGCGGAAATTCTCAGAAAGAAAGAACAGGAAAAAAGGGCGGCAATAATAGAAGAACGTCTGAATAATAATGTTGAAGATTTTTTCAAAATAGATTAAAAAATAAAAATGAATGAAATGATTAAAAAATGAAAGATTAGGAGAAATATGAAAAAAATACTGATAGCATTCAATGTGTTTATAAGTATAATAATTATTATTAATTTAATATTCGTATATACTTTTTTTTATATGAAAAAAGAATATAAAAATGTAAATGTCAATGTGACAAAAGGTATGAACTTTCAGCAGATATACGAAAAAATGGGGCTGAATTACGGAGCTATGGACAAAATGTATCTAAAAATGACGGGAAGCTCTTCAAATTTAAAAATAGGTACTTACAGATTTAACGGAAAGTTTTCAAGATATGAAGTAATAAAAAAAATACATAACAAAGATTCAAACGGTATAAGACTTACAATACCTGAGGGATTTACAAAAAGACAGGTATATGAAAGAATAGACGCCTTAGGACTGGGAAGTCCCGAAGAAATAGACAATGCATTAAAAGAAATTGAATTTCCCTATCCTCACGAAAATAATAACTTTGAAGGATATTTTTATCCGGAAACTTATATTTTTCCTGAAGGGGTAACAACAAAACAGGTAATGAAAACAATACTGAATGAATTTCTGAAAAAATTTCCGTCTGAAAAATATACTAATAAAAAGAAATTTTATGACCAACTGAAACTTGCATCAATTGTCGAAGCCGAAGTTTCGGATCCTGTTGATAAACCTAAAGTGGCAGGAGTATTTTTAAAACGTCTGGAAATTGACATGAAACTTGAATCCGATGCGACGCTGAAATATGAACTGGGGAGACAGGCATTGAGAGGGGAACTGAAAACAATGGAAACTCCTTACAATTCATATAAAGTTAAAGGCTTGCCTCCTACACCGATAGGAAATCCCCCTGTTGAAACATTCAGGGCAGTCGAAAAAGCAGAAGTTAACGATGATCTTTTCTTTTTTACCTATAAGGGAAAGACATATTATTCAAAAACCCATGACGAACATCTTAAGAAAAGAAGGGAAACAGGACAGTTAAAATAAATGAATAGAGGAAGAAAATGTTTGTTTTCGGAAAATTAAAGGAAAAAATAAACAAATTGGAAAAAAGCGGTTTAATTGAAAAAAATAATAAAATACTGATAGCCTTTTCAGGGGGACCTGATTCGGTATTTTTATATAAAGTGCTGTCTTTTTTTAAAGACAGCTTTTCCCTTGAACTTGCTTTACTTTATGTAAATCACAATTTAAGACATGATATTGAAAATGATTTGGAATTTGTAAAAAAATTTTCCCTGAAAAATAATACGGATTTGTATATAAAAAGTGTGGATGTACTCGGATACGCTTCAAAAAATAAAA
>JAUNKI010000209.1 GCA_030532815.1 Leptotrichiaceae bacterium | reverse complement strand
CACATGACTTTTAATCATGGTGTCACTGGTTCGATTCCAGTATGGCTCACCATTATAATATAATAAAAATGATGCGAGGGTGGCGAAATTGGTATACGCACTAGACTTAGGATCTAGCGTCTCCGACATGAGGGTTCGAGTCCCTCCCTTCGCACCATGATATTTATTTAAAACTGTAATTATAAAATTTAAAAATAATTTATAAATATTATCAAAACCTAAATGACCTAACAATCGTAATTTAATTTTACGATATTTCATAGCAATGAATAGCCTAATTTTAATGAGAGCGTGTTTTTAAAAATGCTCTTTTTTTGTAAATTTTGAAAGAAAGGATGAATGTAAATGGAATATTTAAAAAAGAAAATACTTAAAGACGGAAAAGTCAGAAAAGGCGGGATTCTGAAAGTGGATTCTTTCCTGAATCATCAGCTGGATATAAACTGTCTGAATGAAATCGGTAAGGAATTTAAAAAAAGATTTTCAAATGCGGAAGTGACGAAAATATTAACTATAGAAGCTTCGGGAATAGCAATTGCAGCAATAACGGCACAATATTTCAATGTACCTGTTATTTTTGCAAAAAAGACCGAAAGCAGAAATTTGGGAGAAATAACTTACACAAGTGAAGTTTATTCATATACAAAGGATAAAATTTACAATATAAGAGTTTCTGCGGAATATTTGAATAAAGGTGATAAAATACTGATTCTGGATGACTTTTTAGCCAACGGCTCTGCAGTGTCGGGGCTTATGGATTTAATAAAACAGGCCGAAGCTCAAGTAGCAGGAATAGGAATTGTAATAGAAAAAGCCTTTCAGGAAGGTGGAAAAAAATTAAGAGAAAGAAATATTAATTTACACTCACTGGTAAAAGTGGAATTTAATGACAGAAATGAAATAAATTTCGTATAATTTAATGAGATACAAAGTCGGAGATTTTAGAAAGGAAATAAGAATATGCTGAATAAAATAAAAAAAATTCTGAAAAAATTCGGAAACGATAAAGATTCAGAAAGAGTTAATGAAATTTTACCTCAAAAAAATGTTAAAACAGAAAAAATTCATGAAGAAGATTACGACAGAATTTTTATAACTTCGGATATACACGGGCATTATTCATTATTTCAGAAATTATGGAGTAAAATTGAACCTACAAAAAATGATCTGCTTATTATATTGGGTGATTCCTGTGATAGAGGTCCTGAGTCCTACGAACTATATGAAAAGTATAAAAAACTGTCAGAAGAAGGCTATAATATAAAACATATTTTAGGAAATCATGAAGATATGCTGAATAAGGCCTTGAAATCAGGGGATAACAGACTGTGGTATCACAATGGGGGAAAAGAAACGGAGGTTTCTTTTTTTAAAAACTCCGGTGTGACTTATGAAGAATGGGAAAAGTCCGGAAAAATAAAAAATGTCAGCTGGTTTATGAACTGGATTGAGAATTTGCCGTTAATAATAGAAGGAGATAAAAATATATTTGTTCATGCAGCTTATGATACAGAGAAAAATACCGATGAACAGGAGCATAGGTTTTTAGTATGGAGCAGGGACGACTTCTGGACAGGAAATAAAACAGGGAAAGCAATTTATTTCGGACATACTCCGAGTAAAGACGGGAAAATAAGATATTACGTGAATGACGTGTGCTGTGTTGACACAGGATCATACAGGACAAAAATTCTGGGATGTATAGAGCTGAATTCAAAAGAGGAAATTTATGTGGAAGAATAGTAAATTTGGAAATTTCAACAATTAAACAGTAATTTTTAAGGTATCGGAATTGTATGTTTTTCATTTTAAAAACAAGATGTTAAAAATTAAAAAAGGTAGGGGCTGTCTCATAAAGTGCAAAAACATATTTAATCATAAACTTTATATATTTTCTATTTTTATAAAATCAGTAA
>JAUNKI010000208.1:277-1945 GCA_030532815.1 Leptotrichiaceae bacterium | reverse complement strand
AATTATTATGTTGAAATGTTTTTTATGGTAGGATTGGCAGGTTGCAGCTTGAGCCGTATTTTCCTGACAAGTTCCCCTTATATAAACGATTTATTGAACAGTAGTATAGCTATGGCTTATATAATAGGAGTTATAAGACTTGTATTTATATTTGCATCTATTATGAGTATGTTTTATTTAATTGATACAAAAAATATATTTTTAATTATAATATCGGTTTTAAATATTGTATCTTCCATTTTGATATGGCTTGACTTTGACACGGGTATAAATACTGCTGTAAGAATTTTAGTGGGAATATTGGCAATAATATATGTAATAACAGCTAAAAATATAAATTCTGAGGAGGTACAACATGAAAAATAATATAAAAAAAATATTGTTTCTGTTCTCAATATTATTTGTATCAGGAATAGCTTATTCGTCAGGAAAGGATGTTTCAAAAAATATAAAAAAACCGTTAAAAGTTATAAAAAATACAGCAGGAAGTATTACTCTTGATACTACGTATAATTCAAAGGGGCAAAATTTCAGGGAAAGATTTATAATAGTCCATTATACTGCTTTGGATAAAAATCGTTCATTGGAAGTTCTGACAACTCAGGAAGTCAGTTCACATTTTTTAATATCCGATGTAGAAAGTGATCCTGTTTATGCTTTGGTTGATGAAAGCCGAAGAGCATGGCATGCAGGAGTGAGTGAATGGAAAACAAGTAAAAATCTAAATGACAGCTCAATAGGAATAGAAATAGTAAATCCTGGATATATAGTCGAAGGGGAATTTATTCCGTATAAAGAATTTCAAATTGAAAAACTGGCAGTTTTGCTGAAATATCTGTCGGAAAAATATGAAATACCGCCGACAAATATTTTAGGTCATGCTGATATAGCTCCTCAGAGAAAACAGGATCCGGGTCCCCTAATGCCGTGGAAAGAGTTATATGCAAAACATAATATCGGTATGTGGTATGATGACGATATAAAAGAAGCCTTTAAAAATGAATTTAGTTCAATTTTTTCAACATTATCCGTTTCCGATATTCAGAAAGAACTGAAAAAATTCGGATATGCCGTTGATATTACCAATCAATGGGACAAACAGACACAAAATGTAATAAAGGCATTCCAGTACCATTTCAGACCTGAACTGTTTGACGGAAAAATGGATTTGGAAACTTTTTCAATATTGAAAGCATTAAATGAAAAATACAAATAAGAAGGGAGTAAGGACTGTTTTAAATCTGAATAGTTAATTCAGTATAAACAGTTCTATTAAAATAAACACTATGAAATTTTCAAGAAGAATTTTAAGTATGCAGTATTCACCTATAAGAAAATTGGTTCCTCTTATAGATAAAGCCAAGAAGGAAGGAGTGACAGTTTATGAACTGCATATAGGGCAGCCTGATGTAAAAACTCCGGACACATTTTTTGAAGGATTGAATAATTTTAAGGAAAGCATTGTAAAATATGCAAATTCTGCGGGAATAATAGAATTAAGGGAATCTTTTTCAAAATCATATAAAAAATCGGGAATAGATATTTCTCCTGATGAAATGCTTATTACACACGGAGGGAGCGAAGCGATACAAATAACGTTACAGACAATCTGTAACCCCGGTGATGAAGTTTTAATTCCCGAACCTTATTATACAAATTACGACAGTT
>JAUNKI010000208.1:0-267 GCA_030532815.1 Leptotrichiaceae bacterium | reverse complement strand
TAAAAACTGCCGAAGCAGTTTTGGTTCCTATTGAAACAGTTATTGAAAATCAGTATCATTTACCTTCAAAAGAGGAAATTGAAAAGCTTATAACTCCCAAAACAAAAGCAATAATGTTTTCAAATCCGAGTAATCCCACAGGAATAGTTCTTACACAGAAAGAAATGGAAATCATTAAGGAAATTGCTCTTAAACATGATTTATATATTATTGCAGATGAAGTGTACAGACAGTTCATATATGATGATGATATGGAATATCAGTCTT
>JAUNKI010000207.1 GCA_030532815.1 Leptotrichiaceae bacterium | reverse complement strand
GTAAGATAATAGACTTACTAATGTCAAAGCTGACAGATGAAGATAATGCAAGACTAAACAGATATACTGATAAGGATATGCAGTTTAAGGAATTGACAGGAGATGATAGGGTAGACGGAAAAACAGTAATAAATGGAAAATATCAAAAAAGGTCAGATTATCTGAAAAATGTATCTAAAGCCCAAAAGTATCTGAATGTAGAAAAAGACGTTAAAAAGTATAATGATGATTTGAAAGAAGCTTCAAGAAACAAATACTTAAGGAAAAAGAAAACAGACAAGGCTCTTGAAAGGGAAATCAGTATACTAACGGAAATAGAATACAAAAGAAAATACAAACAGATAAAAGAAGATGAGGAAAAAGAAAAGAAAACAAAAGAAATATTCAAAGATCCGTTGGGAAAAAAATACATTAGCGGCTTGAAAGAAAAAGAGTTATTGGAAAAAATAATAGATAGTGGTGAGAAGTATGAAAATATTTATTATTATTTCAATATGCAGGGAGAAGCAAGGGTAATTGTACTGGAAAATCTTAGAAGGCAGACGGGAGCATATAAAGGTGACTCAGGAATGGAAATGCCAAAAGAAGAAATGGATAGAAGAATAATAGCATATATGAAAAATCCTGGACAGTTGGTAAGTGATATAAATTTAAGAGGAATGAAAATAGATACAGCCATAGAACTTGCACAATATCAGAGTTATTCTAGACCATCTAATAAGTATCCACTCACTATATTTGATTATAGAAATAAAATTGGTCAAATAGAAAAGATAGAATTTAAAAATAAAGAAATAAGGGATATGAAAATATTAGATTCCTACACAACACCGTCAGGACTGGAAATAGTAAAGGTAAAAGATGTGCAAACAGGTCTTGTATTTATTCTTGGACAAGGAAGTAATCCTGATTTAGCCAACTGGGCAAAAAATAAGGCAGTCAGTATAGGAAAAAATACAATAGAAAAAGGAAGATTTGAATTAGGAGATGTAGCGGGAGATGATGACTGGTTTAATAATACATTTGGAAATATGCAGTTACCAATAAATCCGGCTGCAAAAGTAGGAAACTATATTGCAAAAGGGGTATATTTTACAAAAAATGAAGTAGAGATAGGTAAAGAAATAGCAGATATTAATTTGAAAATATTAACTATGAAAGGAATAGATACAAAAAGTGTAAATAATATAATAAGGAAAGTAACTGATATAAATAAAACTTTATCTACTCCGAGTCAGGATTATAAAAAATGGGAAAATGAAACATATATGAGCGGTATACCTAATACACCTAAACAATATGTAGATTTAAGAGGGTATTACGAAAATATAGTAAAAGAGGAAACAAATAGATTGAAAAATCTTGGCTACAGTGAAGAAGAAGCTCAGAGAAGAGCAGCAAGAGGAAATGTGTATGGAGGACATTCGTTGTCTATGGGAGCAGGTACACATGCAGTTTCTTATACCCCAAATTCTCAGGCAATAGGAGCGGATCCGGCACCGAGACAGAGCATAGGGCCACATACATCAGGTATATTAATAGTAAATCCAAAAAATGGATTGTTAAATGAAACAAAAAAAGTTGATGGAATAATAACGAGTAAATTTAATCCTGGAATGTATGGGATAAGACCGTTTGAGATATTTACGGGAGGAGTAAATAAGAATTTAGAAAGAACGAAGACTATAGCAACATATGAATCATCAGGACAGTTTTACATGGAGGAAAAGAAAAAGTATGACCCGCATAGAGTAAATGAAATAGGAGAAAAAGGGTGGTATATGATAATAAATGCTCCGGTAAAACCGGAAAAAACTAAGAATAGAGAGAAGAAGTGATAGCTATGAAAAAGAGTTTAATACTAACGTTGACATTTCTCCTGTTACTTTTTCAATGTGGAAAAATATTAAAGTTAATAAAAGATGCAAAACATAGGAAAGAAAGCA
>JAUNKI010000015.1:6606-19893 GCA_030532815.1 Leptotrichiaceae bacterium | reverse complement strand
CAAAAGGGAATAATTTTGAGGAAATAGAAAAGATATTTATCGAATCAGGATATAAGATAAAACCTTATATTTTAAATTCTTGGATATGTGAAGAAATAGAAGATGATATAGGGGGGGGGGGACATTTAAATTTTGTAAAAGATGAGAAATGTAATGAGGAAATACGTGATGAAATAACGCAATGGAGAGTAAGAATAGGGATAAAGAAATATATGGAAAAATTCAAAGAGTATTTTAGTGTTGAAAGAGAACTTGAGACAATAGATTGGGAAGAATATATGAAATTTAATGAAATATATCCGTTTCTGAGTTTTGAAATAGAGGGGATAAGTAAAGAGGAATTAAAAGAATTAAGAAGAAAAATAAAGCCTTATTTTAATGACAAAATTCTGTATATAAGATTGATAGATGTCAATAAATTAATTGAATAATAGCATAGTTATCATTTTAAGAAATTTATTTATTATAAAAACAAAGATTGGATACTAAAGTAAATCTTCGGCATTCAAAATTTTCCGAGTAAAAATGAAATTATGCTGATAGGGAAAACAGCTGTCTGAGCGAAGTGAGTTTGCTGTTTTCCAAGCATAATGAATATTTATGAGGGATAAAAAATTTTGTAGCCGATAGCAGGAGTGTGAGGGCGGCAATGAGCCCTCACGGAAGAAAGCAAATTTCAACGAAAAATGTGATTTATAAGCCGAAAATACGTGTTAATTATAAAAAAAGAAGTTTTGAAAATAAAAAACTTCTTTCAATAATAACAGTATAGTAAAATTCTTCTGTTTTGTTCATATTTTATTCGTTTATAATAAAATTTATTAATATTTTACTTCCTATAATTGCTCCTATTAAAAGAGAAGCTGCAAAAATCCATCCTGTAAGAGATAAAGCGGATAAAGCTGAAAATAGTGCAGCAATATTGCATCCTGCTGCAAATCTTGCTCCAAAACCCATAAGAAATCCTCCTGCCATTGCTCCGAAAAGTTGCTTTTTCCCTTTTATTTTTCTGATTTTAAATTCTGAGGCATATAAAGCCGCTAAAGTTGCACCGACAATTATACCTATATTTCTTATGGAGCCTCCGCTTTTAAGAACGGGAATTACTATAGCCCTTTTCAATCCTGGATTGGCGGTAAAGTAACTCCATTGTGTGGTATCGATGCCTATAAAACGGAAAATTTTCGCTCCCCATATAGTAAAAGGTCCTGTAACGCTCCAGGCCTCTTTAAAAATTGCCAGATGAGCAGTTGCCGTAATTCCGAGAAGAACGGCACCTGCATTATATGAAAGAGGAGCTTTCATTATTTTTTTGTAAGTTTGGTTTTGACTTAGTTTATTAAAAAATTCCATTTGACTATTCTCCTTAGGTATAATCATGCTTTACATGAGCCGCCGGTTTTTCCTTCGGCTTTTCCGAAATCATTTCCTGCATCGGGCTTCTGCATATTGTCGGGAGCTCCTTTCTGTACGGGGAATTTTGAATCCATCTGCCATGCATTCCATCCTCCGTCGTAGATGTAGCTGTTTTTCCAGCCTGCCAGCTGAGTCATAAACCATGATACCGTTGCACGCCAGCCTGTACCGCAGTAAAATGCGAGTTTATCATTTTTACTGATACCCTGTTTTCTCCAAAGGTCGAATATTTCTTTAGGATTACGTAAAGTACCGTCGGGATCATAAAAGTCTGCAATATTACTTGAGTCGGTACCTGCGAATCCCCAAATAGCACCTTTAGGCTCCCCTTTTCCCGGAATATAGTCATATCCGCTCACTTTTCCTGTATATTCATCCCATGAACGGTTACTTATAAGTTTTAATCCTTCTTTCTGCTGCATATTCATTGCCTGTTCAGGCATCGGAATATTAATGTGAGGATTTGCCGGAATTACCGTACCGAAGTCACTCTCAGGTTTTGGAATATTGATTTTGGTTTCAGTGGGAAATCCTGCATCCATCCATGTGGAAAGGTTACCGTCAAGAACTCTGACATCTTCCACTCCTGCCCATTTTAAAGCCCAGAATACACGATAAGCGGAAAGCTGATTTTCTGCTGAATACAGTACAACTGTCTTATCTTTTGTAATACCGTTTTTCAGTAAATTCTGTTTCATTGTTTCAGGATCAGCTAAATTCCATACAGGGGCATTTTCTATCCAGTCGGTATCAAAGTGATAGGCTCCTGTAATATGCTGAACATAGCTTTTACTCTTTTCCATAGGTCCCCATGACACTTCAAATAATATAAATTTATCATTATTATAAGTTTCAGGTTTTTCACCTTTTAAAAGAGCATTTACCCATTTAGGAGAAACACTGAACTGAAAGTTTGGGAAAGATTCCATAGGATTATCCTTTGTATTGGCATAATTTATAAAATCATTATATATTTTTGTTTTGTAACCTCTTGATGCAAATTCGGCACTTACACAGTTAAGATTTTCTAAATCGGTATCATAAAATATAATAGTTTTTTCTTTAGTAATTCCTTTACCTGCCGCGAAACTTTCAAATTTATCGTTCTGAATGTGGTTAAGCCATGCACAGCTGAACTGGACTGCATTTTTAATGTGACCTCCTCTTTCAGCTTTTCCGTCTTTAAATCCGTTATATAAACTGTCTTCTCTTGTATCGACAATTACATAGGCAGGATTATCAAGAATTTTTAGAAGTTCATCGGTTTTTATTTCTCTGATCGTATTATTGTTACATCCCGTAAAAATTCCAAGAACAGCAATAAAGGTAGTGAAAATAAGAAATGTTTTTAATTTCATTGTATATTTCTCCTTCAGTATGTTAGTTTTTATAATTTACATTATTGATTTGTAAAATAACATTATTTCATAATAACGTTTACAAGTATTCTGCTTCCTATAATTGCTCCTACTAAAAGAGAAGCGGCGAAAAACCATCCTGTAAGGGACAGTGCCGATAAAGCTGAAAATAAAGCGGCAATATTACAACCCGCTGCCAGCCTTGCTCCAAATCCCATAAGAAATCCCCCTGTGATAGCTCCTAAAAGTTGTCTTTTACCTTTTATTTTCTTGATTTTAAATTCAGAAGCATATAAAGTTGCTAAAGCCGCACCGACAATTATACCTATATTCCGTATAGAACCTCCGTCTTTTAAAATCGGAGTTACAATAGATTTTCCCATACCTGAATGAGCAACGAAATAAGCCCATTTAGTAGTGTCAATACCGATCATACGAAATATTTTAGCTCCCCAGATAGTAAAAGTCCCTGTAACTCCCCATGCTTTGTTAAAAACTGCCAAATGAGCAATGGCTGCGACACCGAGAAGTGCCGCACCGGCATTATAGGAAAGAGGAGTTTTCATTAATTTTCTGTAAATTGTATTTTGACTGAGTTTATTGAAAAGTTCCATTTTTCTACTCTCCTTTAGTTACTTACTTTTTTCGATTATTATATTCCATTCGCCTTCGCCAGTTTCTTCCACTTCAACATTATAACCCACTTTTTCAGCCCACTCGGGAATGTTTTTAACGGCACAGGAATGATCGACATTAATTACAAGTACGTCTCCCACTTCCATAGTTTCAAATTTCTTTTGAGCTTTTATCAACGGTATCGGACAAGCTTCACCTAAACAGTCTAAATCATATTTTTTCATTGTTCTACCTCCATAAATATTTTGTTATGTTTTTTAAATTAATATTGTTAATGCTTTTTAGTTAAAAAACCGAAAAATCTGGTATTAATCTCCTGAACCTATTTTTTTAATCTGCCATTTGACTGCTATAATATAAATAGCGAGTATAATGGAAAACTGTAAGACTAGAGCTCCTATCCATCCAAGATAATCAGGCAGATATATTGCGAATTCCTTTTTTCTGAAAATAGGTTCTAAAAATCCCATTACCCATGCACCTGATATAGAACCGAGTATAAAAAATATAAAGGAAACCCACTGCATTTCAAAGCCTTCACCGAATCTCATTAAAGTTCCCGAAGCACAACCTCCTGCAATAACCATACCTATTCCGAAAATAATCCCTCCGATAATTATAAGTACGGATAACGGCTCCACTGAATCCAGTCCCACAGGTTTTCCGCCTGAAAGTACGGAACCGAAGCTGATAGCCGTAAATCCTACTGTTCCTATGGAAATTGCCAGTAAGACGGCTCTTGTAAGTGATGTACTTCCTGTCAGAACAGGATCACGAAAAGCTGCTGTGAAGCAAAATCTTGAACGCTGCAAAATCATTCCGAAAGCTATTCCGAATATCCAGTAAGTCACTAACTTGGCATTATTCAGATAAAATCCGAAAGCTATTACTAAAAATGTCAGAACTAATGCAGTAGGAATTTGAGATTTAAAAGGTTTTTTATTTGAGCGTATTTCTGAATTTGTTTTTTCTGTTATATTCACGTAATATTTCTCCTTTCCCGTATTTAAATAATTGAGACTTTATTTTTATTCCTGATAGAATTATAACTTTGAAAGAAGTTATAGGGAAGAAGTAAAAATAAATGTACTATTCAAAATTTGAATAGCAGAAATTATATATTTATAAAATTTGACAGTTTTTAAAAGCCTTAATTTAGAAAAGGTATAAAGATTTACTTTTTATAGTATAAACTGAATAATTACAAATTATTTTAAAGTTTTTAATATTTACTTTTTAAACACATTGAGATATAACACAGAAAGTAAAAAGAAAAATAGAAATTTAAAAATATTCTGAAAATAAAAAGCAGTATTCAGAAAACTGATATTATACGGGTCAGGTTATTATTGAAGAAAAATAAGTGTGAAAGATTATTACAAATGGGCAAAGGAATTTGCTGATGAGCATATACACCCTTTGCAGAAGAAATTGACAAGACAGGGAAATTTCCTGAAGAAATATTTAAAAAAATAGCGGAAGAAGGATTTTTTAAAATTCTTGTACCTGAAGAATTTGGAGGAAACAGCGGAGATATTGCTGCTCATGCACAAGTTAACCGTGCATTTTCAGAAGCATATGCTACTGTAGGATTATGTTATATGATGTACAATGTTGCATTGAAGTTTACACTTACATTCGGGTGTGATGAAATAAAAAATCAGGTTATAAAAGATATGGTTGAAAATAAAAAAATTATGACCCTTGCAAGAAGCAAATTCGGCACAGGAGTACATGCCTTTAATTCACAGCTGAAAATTGAAAATAACAGATGAGTACAGTATTATATCAGGTGCTAAAAGTATGGTTACTTCAGCTAATTATGCATCATATTATCTTGTTTCCGTTCCTATAAATAAGGAAAAAGGACCTGCAAATTGGCTTGTATCTTATGAAGTCGAAGGACTTTCCTTTAAAGAAAGTGAATGGAAGGGTCTCGGTATGAGGGGGAATAATTCATGTCCGATGTATATGGAGAATATGAAGCTGTCTAATAAATATGCCGTATATATAGACAGAAAAAAAGTAAATCAGATTTATCCTGTAAATATCGATGTCATTTTTTATGACAGGACTGGCAGCTGTATATACAGGATTATTTATGAATTTGCAAAGGAATATGCTTTACTGAAAAAATATCCGGGTGACAAATATTCGGCTTCTATTGAAACTGTTCAGTTGTATTTGTCTCAGCTTTTCAATAATGTCTTTATAAGCGAAAGTCTATTGGAAACAGCGGCAAAAGCAATAGAAAATGAAGAAAAAGACGATTTTGAAAAAATTATGTCTGCAAGAGTTACAGCTTCTTTAAATTGTGTGGATTCAGCCACTCTAGCCATGAGAATAGGAGGGGGACAGTCGTATAATAATAAAAATTTCCTTGCGAGACTTTTAAGGGATGCACTTGCGGCACCGGTAGGACATACTGCAAAGTTGGATTGGCAAAGTAATTACGGAGCAGAGTATAGTATAGAGATTAGATTTTATTATTTCAAAAATATTCATTATATTTAAGAAAGCAGCAGGTTCACTTCAGACTGCTGCTTTCTTGAGAAGTATAATGAGAAGTATGAGTAAGTAAAAATTTTGAGTATCGGAGAAAGTTGAAAATAACGGAAAATGCAGATTGAAATTTAATATCCGATATTCAAATTATTTCAACTAAAAAATGCCGTATTTAATATAGTCAGTTTTCAAGATATTTTATAATTTCATTAATAGCTGTTTCATTTTTCAAAATGCTTGTATGAGTATCATTTTCAAAAACTTTATATTTACAGTTATTCAGTCTTGAAGTTTTAAAAGGAACCATTCCGTCATCATCTCCGGGTATTAATATTGAATAAAGAAAGTTGTTGGATTTTTTTCCTATTATTATATAGCAGTCATAATCAGGTTCTCCCAAAGTATTTACAAAACTGTCGGGAGAAGTTTTAAACTGTGAGACTGCTTCTCCGAGAGTGCTCTTTAGTATGTCCGCCACAGGGATATCTGCTAACTGACTTCCACGGGCAGGAGGAGATATAAAAACAGTTTTTCCCAAATTCTTTATTTTATTAGTTTTTAAGTAATGCCTTAAAATTACCGAACCTAAAGAATGTACAATAAAGTGTAATTTAATTTCAGGCAGGTTCTTTTTCCGACGCTGAATGTTCTCTTTTTCAACAGCTTCATCTAATAGAATTATATGTTTTGAAATATATTTTTCGGTAATTTCTTCTATTGTGCCTTCTGTTGTAGGATATTGTATATTTACCCCTTTGTAGCCTTTACTTCCGAGAATGTCGGAAATGGTTTTCATATCTTCCGATTCACCGTAAATTCCGTGAAAAGTAACGACTATTCCTTTATCCGCCTTATTTCCGAAATCTTTAACATCATATTCATGATAAAGAAGAAATTTGGTAATTTTCAGACTTAAGAATACAACGGAAGTAAAAATAAAAACAGTCATAAATAATTTTTTATATTTTATTTTCATTTTACTCCTTTATGAAGTTTATAAAACTCAAAAATTCCTATTTCTCCCAATTTCGGAATATATTCATCAACAGGAAGAATGTGACCGGATATTTTTTCTCCTTGCCCTCCTGTGGAAATTATATAAGCGGCGGGCATTTCTTTTTTATACTGGAAAATAAGTTCTTTTACAGCTCCCACATTTCCATAGAATATACCTGCTTTAATTTGTGTAACTGTGTCAGTTCCGAAAACCGTGTCAGGCTTTGAAAATGTAATTTTAGGGAGTTTTGCAGTGTTGTTAAATAAAGTGTTTATGGACAGTTCAATTCCGGGCAGTATACAGCCTCCCATATAAACCGAATTTTTAATTATATCAAAAGTAGTCGCAGTTCCGAAATCAATAATCAGGAGTTCTTTTTCAGGGTACAGTTTTTTTGCTGCTAAAATATCCACTATTCTGTCAGCTCCAAGTCCCCGTTCCATATCGTCAAGTAAAGTGATCTCCTCACTTACGGTATCCAAAGAAACAAATTTAGGTTGAATTTTGAAATAATTCTGTCCTAAATATTCAAAAATCTCATTAATATGAGGCACGACAGAAGAAACTATAATGTCCGAAACAGTGTAAATGTCTATATTATTATTGTCTGCCAGTGTTTTTAACGATGCAAACAAAGTATCCTCAGTAAAGGGCAAGTTTGCAGGAATACGGAATGAGGCTTTGATTTTACCGTCATTATCATAAAATACAGGGACAATATGTGTATTTCCCACATCGAATCCTAAAATCATAATATTGTATGTGAAATATTTGAAATTTCACAATCCTCCTTCAGTTTAAATATTTTTATTATTATATCATATAAATCATATAAACAGCTTAATATATATGAGAATTGATAAAATAACTCCCGTAACGGCTTCTCCCGACATAAGTCCGTTGGAAAAAAGAAGCATATCCGAAGAAAACTTTTCGGATATACGGGAAGATATGAAGTTTATCACTCCTCCGATAAATACAGGTAATGTAAGGTAAAAAGGAAGATAGATACCTATACCGAATGTAAGGACAGGGATATTAAGCATATTAAGCAGAAATCCGGCAGCAAGCCCTATCCAGAATATATGTATAAAAGGAATTCCCTTTATTACTGAAGCTACAATAGATGCCTGTAAGACAATCAGTTCTGAATTTTCTTTCGGACCTATATTTTTATAAACGTCAAAAAAGATAAAAAACAGAAATGCTACTATGAATGAGCTTACTACAGCTCCGATTAATTCTCCGATAAACTGTTCAATCGGGTTGACTTTCATTTTAAAACCTGATTTGAAGTCATTTAATACATCTCCTGCAAGACCGCATGCTACTGAAACTATACATGCAAGTAGAAATAGTGTAAGAAGATTTATATTTGTAGAAAATTTTACTCCGCCTATATTAAGTCCGTTTAACAATGTATTGAGGAAAGAAATTACAATTATGGATATTATAGCGTATATCTCCATCGGATTAATTCCTGTTTTTCCTGTTGTATATCCTGCAATAACAGTACATAAAATGCATATTATTATTAATATGAGAGAAAGAAATACAGGTAATTTATAAATAAAGGAAACAAGTGTAATTCCTGTAACTGAAAAAAGAAGCAGTATAATTTTCATATTTGAAGAATTATTTTTTATACGTTTAAATTTGTTTGATCTTTTTGTTTCTATTATAATTTTTAAAATAACTGAAATCCCGATACCTATCACAAAACCCATGCCGAAACTGTTTTTCATAATATCAAAATCTTTTATGTTATAATAAACTGAAAGAGGCTTTGCAATAAGGTAAGTAACTGCACCGCCCAAAAACCAAATAAAGGTATTCACAAATCCGAGTATATATCCCACTCCGAGTAATAAGGGAGAAACGTAAAAACTTAATAGACCGTTTTTTATTGAATAGATAGTAGGAATAAAAGGGGCTTTTCCTTTTTGGAAAGTGTAATCTCTAAGTATTGCTATAAGAGTACTCAATATTGTTCCTGCAGCTACGAATTTGACCTTTTTCTTATTTTTTCCAGATTTTACAAGATTATAGGCAGCTTCACCGACAGGAAATTCAAGCTTATCATTTTCAATGAGTTTTTTTCTGAAAATATAAGAGAGAACAGCACCTAAAATACTTCCTGTCAATATGGTAATTAAAAAAATGAGTTTATTAATATTCTGAAGCCTTCCTCCTAAAATAAGATATCCGGGCATTGTAAAAGCTACACCTCCGGCAACCATAGAACCTGCACTCATAATAGTATGAGTTATTGTAATTTCTCCTGCGTCCTTTCTTTTAAAAATACTTAAGACGGACATGGAAATCAATGTGACCATTATTGTCGGCCATGGAAGAGCACCGAACTTCAGAACTACATAAAATGAACTTGCTGTAATTATTACAGCACCTGCAGTACCTATTAAAACTGATACAGGGGTCAGACTGTTTTTAAAATTTCTGGACATATTTTTCCTTTCGCTTTTTTAAGTTTATTTTTTAAAATATAAATAAAATTGATTTTTTAATAAAATTATAATCTATTTTATATATTCTTATTCATGTTGAAAATTCAAAAAATAAATTTAAACAATTTAAGTAGGTAAAATTTTTTATATGAAAATGATACATTTTTTTATATTATTTGTCAACAGTATTTATTGATATTGTACGTACAATTCGAGACTGTCGGATTTTTTATCTAAACAGCTAAACATTAATATATATGTATCTAAGTAAAAACAAATGATAAAAAATTATCAAGCATATAAAAAATAAAAATTTCTATGTTATCGAAACACTGAAAATGTTGAAAAGAAAGAAGTTCTGAAAAATAAAAAATCTCAAAAAAATAAAAAAACGAAAAAAAAAGAACTTATGTAAAAAAACCTTTGATTTTCAAACGAAAATGAGTTATAATAAAAAAAGAATAAGAAATAAAAATAAATAAAATGAAACAGAAAGAAAGGAAGTGTTGCAGAATAATGGACGCATGGAAAGATTTTAAAGAAGGTAACTGGAGTAGGGAAATAGATGTTACTGATTTTATTAAGCAGAATTATACTGAATATTTGGGAGATGAAAGTTTTCTTCAAGGACCGACAGAAGCTACTGTAAAATTATGGGATTCATTGAAAGAAAAGTTTAAAGTGGAAAGAGAAAAAGGAATATATGATGCCGAAACTAAAATTCCTTCACAGATAGATGCTTACGGACCGGGATACATCAATAAGGATTACGAAAAAATAGTAGGACTTCAGACTGATGCACCTCTAAAAAGGGGAATTTTTCCAAATGGCGGATTGAGAATGGTTATAAACAGCCTGGAAGCTTTCGGTTATAAAATGGATCCGCAAACTGAGGAAATATTTACAAAATATAGAAAAACACATAATGACGGGGTATTCTCAGCATATACCGACAGTATAAGAAAAGCAAGAAAAACGGGGATTATAACAGGACTTCCTGATGCATACGGAAGAGGAAGAATAATAGGGGATTACAGAAGAGTGGCTCTTTACGGAGTAGACAGACTGATAGAAGAAAGAGAAGCAAGGTTTGCAAAATGTGATCCTGTAGAAATGACAGAAGACCTTATAAGATTAAGAGAAGAGCTTTTTGAACAGGTTAAGGCGTTAAAGGCTCTGAAAAGAATGGCTGAAGCTTACGGATACGATATTTCAAAGCCTGCCACAAATGCTCAGGAGGCTATTCAGTGGACTTATTTTGCCTATCTTGCAGCTACTAAGGATCAGAACGGTGCGGCAATGAGTATCGGAAGAGTTTCCACATTCCTTGATATATATATTGAAAGAGATTTGAAAGCGGGAAAAATAACTGAAGAAGAAGCACAGGAATTTATGGATCATTTTGTCATGAAATTAAGACTGATAAGATTTTTAAGAACACCTGAATACGATGCACTCTTTTCCGGAGATCCTGTATGGGTTACGGAATCAATAGGCGGAATGGGTATGGACGGAAGATCTCTCGTAACAAAGAACAGCTTCAGAATTTTACATACACTGTACAATATGGGAACATCTCCTGAACCTAATCTGACTGTATTATGGAGTGAAAGTCTGCCTGAAAACTGGAAAAAATATTGTGCAAAGGTTTCAATAGATACTTCATCAGTTCAGTATGAAAATGACGATATAATGAGACCCCAGTTTGGAGACAATTATGGAATAGCATGTTGCGTATCTCCTATGACAATAGGGCAGCAGATGCAGTTTTTCGGAGCAAGGGTAAATTTACCTAAAGCACTGCTTTATGCTATAAACGGAGGAAAAGACGAGAAAAGTAAATTACAGGTTACTCCTGAAGGAAAATTCACTAAAATTGAAGGAGATTATCTGGAATACGATGAAGTTTGGGAAAAATTTGATAAATTAATGGACTGGCTTGCTGAAACTTATGTAAAAGCATTAAATATTATACACTATATGCATGACAAATATTCATATGAAGCATTGGAAATGGCGTTACATGATGTGGACATAAAGAGAACACAGGCATTTGGAATAGCAGGATTGTCAATAATAGCAGATTCACTTGCAGCTATTAAGTACGGAAAAGTAAAAATAGTAAGAGATGAAGAAGGAGATGCTGTTGATTATATTAATGAGAAGGAATACGTACCTTTCGGAAATAATGACGATAGAACTGATGAACTTGCAGTTAAAGTTGTAAAAGTATTTATGGATAAAATCAGAAGTCACAAAATGTATAGAGATGCTATACCTACACAATCAGTACTTACTATAACATCAAATGTTGTGTACGGTAAAAAAACAGGAAATACTCCTGACGGAAGAAGAGCCGGAGAACCTTTCGGACCAGGTGCGAATCCTATGCATGGAAGAGATACAAGAGGAGCTGTGGCATCCCTTGCATCAGTGGCAAAATTACCTTTTGAAGATGCCAATGACGGTATTTCGTATACATTTGCAATAACGCCTGAAACATTGGGTAAAAATGAAATAGAGAAAAAGGAAAATCTTGTAGGATTGTTGGACGGATATTTCAATCAGACGGGACATCATCTGAATGTAAATGTATTCGGAAGAGAACTGCTGGAAGATGCAATGGAAAAACCTGAAAATTATCCTCAACTTACAATAAGAGTTTCGGGATATGCAGTGAACTTTGTAAAACTAACTAAAGAGCAGCAACTGGATGTTATTAGCAGAACTATATCGGATAAATTTTAATTTAGACCGGATTACGGTATAAAATAACCATAAAATTAATAAAATTATGTCGCCTGACGGTTCTATATTAATATAGCATACGTTAAGCGACATAATTTACTATAAATATTAAAGAATATCAAACTGAAGAAATAGGGTGTGAATTGTGGTAGGATATGTTCATTCTTTTGAATCTTTCGGTACAAAAGACGGACCGGGAATAAGATTTGTTCTTTTTTTACAGGGTTGTCCTTTGAGATGTCTATATTGTCATAATGTCGATACATGGAATGTCAGTGATAAAAAGCATATGATGACTCCTGAAGAAGTAATGAAGGAAATTTTGAAAGTAAAAGGATTTATAAAAAGCGGAGGAGTTACAGTTTCAGGGGGAGAACCTTTAATACAGCCTGAATTTGTAAAGGAGTTGTTTAAATTATGCAGACAAAATGGTATTCATACGGCAGTTGATACTTCAGGTTATATGTTTAATAATAAAGTAAAGGAAGTTCTCGAATATACTGATCTTGTTTTGCTGGATATAAAACACATTAATCCGAATAAATATAAAGTGCTTACTTCCGTAAATCTGGAAAATACTTTGAAATTTGCACAATATCTGTCTGATATAAATAAGGCAGTTTGGGTCAGATACGTAATTGTTCCGGGATATTCAGATGACGAAGGAGATTTACATGAATGGGCAAAATTTGTATCACAGTTTGAAAATATAGTAAGAGTGGATATTCTCCCTTTTCATCAAATGGGAGGATATAAATGGAAAGAAGTGGGAAAAGAATATAAACTTGAAGATGTAAAAACACCTACAAGGGAAGAAATAAAAAAAGTGGAAGAAATTTTTAAATCGTATAATTTAAATGTAGGAATTTAAAAATTTTCCAAGAAATGTCTCATAAGTTAAAAATAATTCTTCAACTATAAGTTTTATATATTTTTAAAAATCGAAAATATATGAAATTTATGATTAAATATATTTTTATACCCAATGAGACAGCTTCTGAGTCGGAAAACTATTTTTAAGCTGTAAAATTTGGATGTTGAAGGGAAACTAAAAATAATAGAAACAATTTTAAATGAGAACATAGTATAAATTGAAATAATAAATAACAGCTTCAGTACTTAAAATTTTACAGAAAAATTAAAAGTATGATAAAAAGATGAC
>JAUNKI010000015.1:0-6596 GCA_030532815.1 Leptotrichiaceae bacterium | reverse complement strand
TTTATATAAAGTTTTGAAAGCTGACTGGAATTTTTCCAGTCGGTTTTTTTATTTGCCGAGAAAATAAGTCAAAAGTTAATAATAAATAAAATTAATTGAAAATACTCCAAAGATAAACGCGGATAAATCTTTATAAATGATATCCGACGATAATTAGAGAAATGAAATTAGCTGTATTATAAAAAAAGATTGTCTCATAAGTCAAAAATAATTTTCTAATTACAAGTATTATATATTTTTAAAAATTAAAAAAGATAATTTTTAATGATTTTATAAAAATAGAAAATATATAAAATTTATAATTAAATATATTTTTATATCTTATGAGACAACTCCTAAAAAGTTACTATAATATTGTCTGATATCCTCAGTATACGGTTTTTGAAACAGTAATATAAGATTTTCTTATATTCCGTCAGTTTTCAGACATACTTTAATGAAACTGGTCAAAACCTAAACCAAATACTTTTGCAGTTTCTGTTACTGTCATAAAAGCGGTAGGATCATTGACTTTTAGAAATTTTCTCAAATGAATGAACTGCCTCCTGTCAAGTATTGTGAGGAGGACGTCTCTCGGAGCTCCTGAATACCCTCCGATACCGTTAAATACCGTACATCCTCTGTCAAAGTCCCTTAAAATATATTCTATAATAATTTCCTTATTTTGTGTTATTATAAAAATCTGTTTTCTCGAATTAAATCCGTCTATAAATTTATCCATCATGAATCCTGTTATATAAACACTCAGAAGACCGAAAAGTGCAAGCTCCACACCAAATGTAAACATGGCAAGTGCAGTAACGACTGCATCAACTATAAAACTTGCCATTCCGAGTCGGATATGGAAATACTGATGTATAATTTTTCCAATAATAGAAGTTCCTCCTGTAGAAGCATCATAGGCAAAAACTGCAGTCGCTCCCATTGCAACAAAAACACTTCCGAATATTGTAGCAAGAATCAGATTTTCAGTAAACGAATAGTGAGGGAAAAACTTTTCAAATATTGAAAGGGCTATTGACAACAGTACGGAAGCATATATACTTTTAATGCCGAACTGTCCGCTAATTATAAAAAAGCCCAGTGAAAATAATATTATGTTTCCTACAGTTACAACTATACTGTTGGGAATTCCGAAAGCATGATTTATAACTAAAGCCAGTCCCGTAATTCCTCCGCTTGCTATTTTATTAGGGAACAGAAAAAAATGAAGACCGAAAGCAAGGATAAAAACACCGATCCCTATAAACAGATATTCTTTAAAAGTTTTAGTAAATTTCTCTTTCATAAATTTTTATTAGCTCCTATATTTATAGTAATGTGACGATAAGTATTATAGTGTTTTAAAAATACAATGTCAAGGTAAATTTTTTTAATAAAATATAAAGTAAATTGATACGGAGAAAGTACTTAAGCCGCCATTGAACGAAAAAATAAATTTGAACATGATGAATGTTTTAAAATATTAAATTTAAAGAAATGTATATATTTCAGTTGATTTCATTGAAAAAAGTATCGAGGAAAAATAAAATTTTTGTATTTTATTTATTATTTATGCTATAATATGATAATTTATAAGTCATATCTAATAAAATGAAAAACTATTCAAAATATAATACATAAATTTTAAACAGGGAGGATAAAAGAAATGAGTCAAAAATCTAAGATTGTAATGGAAGGATTGACTTTCGATGATGTTCTGCTTATTCCACAGGCTTCAGAAGTGTTACCTCATGAGGTTTCTCTGAAAACAAAAGTAACGGAAAAGCTTGTATTGAACATTCCTATCATGAGTGCGGCTATGGATACTGTAACTGAAGCTCAGCTTGCTATTGCTATTGCAAGGGAGGGAGGAATAGGTTTTATTCATAAAAATATGACCATTGAAAGACAGGCTGATGAAGTCGAAAAAGTAAAGAGATACGAAAGCGGAATGATAACAAATCCCATTACTTTAGGGGAAAATTCCATACTTATGGAAGCAAACGAATTAATGAAAAATTACAAAATTTCAGGTTTGCCCATAGTGGATAAAAAAGGTAATTTAAAAGGGATTATTACAAACAGAGATTTAAAATACAGGGAAGACTTATCAGCAAAAGTTGAAGAGATAATGACAAAGGAAAATTTGATAACTGCTCCTGTAGGCACTACATTGGACGAAGCAAAATCAATTCTTCTTGAACACAGAATTGAAAAGCTTCCGATTGTTCAGGGAAAAAAGCTTAAAGGACTTATAACAATAAAAGACATTGACAATATTATAAATTATCCCAATGCCTGTAAAGATTCTCACGGAAGACTGAGAGTGGGAGCAGCCGTGGGAATAGGAAATGACACGATAAGAAGAATTGAAGCGTTAGTTGAGGCGGGAGTGGATATAATTACAGTAGATTCCGCTCATGGACATTCTAAAGGAGTCGTAAAGAAAATAAAAGAAATAAGAAAGGCGTTTCCCGATCTGGATTTAATCGGAGGAAACATAGTTACGAAAGAAGCTGCCCTTGACCTTATAAAAGCAGGAGTAAATGCAGTAAAGGTCGGAGTAGGACCGGGTTCAATATGTACAACAAGAGTAATTTCAGGAGTAGGAGTCCCTCAAATAACTGCCATACTTGAAATAGCGGAAATATGTGCCGAAAAATCCGTAGGCCTTATAGCTGACGGAGGCATAAAATTGTCAGGAGACATAGTAAAAGCCATAGCGGCAGGAGCCGACTGTGTTATGCTCGGAGGACTTCTCGCCGGAACAAACGAAGCACCGGGAGAGGAAATCATATATAACGGAAGAAAGTTCAAGACATATGCCGGAATGGGTTCTCTTGCAGCTATGAAGAGAGGAAGCAGTGACAGATATTTTCAGCTGGAAGCGGCAACTGAAAAGCTTGTTCCCGAAGGAATTGAATCAATGGTACCGTTTAAGGGAGCATTAAAAGATACTATTTACCAATTATGCGGCGGACTCCGTTCAGGAATGGGCTATTGCGGAACGCCTACAATTGAAAAACTGAAAAATGAAGGGAAATTTGTAAAGATAACCAACGCAGGATTAAAGGAAAGTCACCCGCATGATGTTATAATTACAAAAGAAGCACCTAATTACAATGCTTCAAATTAATTTTTAAAATAACTGAAAGAGGATTAAATAATGAAAAATATAAAAAAGATATTATTTTTATTCACGATAATTTTAAGTATAAGCAGTATTTCAAATGCTTATGAAGATTATTATAAAAAAATATATATTGTAAAAATATCCAAAAAGGAAATATTTGAAGCTGTAAATGCAACTCAGAAACAGCAGAAGAAATTATCACGTATTTTTGACGGTTTTCAGAAAAAAGCCGAAAAAGTGGAAAAAGAATTAAAACAGTTTGAAGGGAAAAAAGAAAAAATTGATAAAATCGAAAGAGAAAGATATTTGAAAATAGCGGGAATTTTGTCTTATGAACAGCTGACAAATTTTAACAGATATATTAACGGAAAAAAGCTCGAATTTGAAGAAAAAAATGATAAAATCAGAAATTTAATGGATAATCTGAATCTGGAAAATGAACAGAAAGCTGAAATACTGAAATTGGAAAGAGATTTTAAAAGAGAAGTTGACAAACTGAAAAATGAACGTTTATCAGAAGAGAATTTTTTGGCTGAATATGACAAGCTCAAAAAAATAAGAAATGAAAAAATAAAAAAAGTATTAAATGAAGAGCAGCTGAAGATAACGGAAAATTTTTAAAATATGTTTATAATATCTGTCAATTTTAATTTAACAGTAAAAACTTAATAAATTTATAATTTTTAGGAGGTTCGCATGTCGGAGAGAATATCAGAAAAGGAGAAAAAACCCATATTTCAAAAATTTCTGGATTTTGTGGAAAAAGCGGGTAATAAGCTGCCGAACCCGATAACACTGTTTTTAATCCTTGCATTGGCAGCAATAGTGATTTCTCATATATGTCAGGTGCTGGGAGTGTCGGCGGTATATGACGTGACACAGAAAAATGATGCGGGAGCAATTGAGATTATAAGTAAGGAAGCAAAAGCGGTGAGTCTGCTGAATGCAGAAGGTATAAGGTTTGTATTTTCCAGTATGGTAAAAAACTTCACGGGATTTGCTCCTTTAGGAACAGTTCTTGTGGCAATGCTCGGAGTGGGAACGGCTGAAGCAACGGGATTTATCAGTGCAGTACTGAAAAGAACGGTGCTTATAACTCCGAAAAGATTCATAACTCTTATGCTTGTTTTTCTCGGAGTAATGTCAAATATTGCATCTGATGTAGGGTATGTTGTACTGATACCTTTGGGAGCGGTTATATTTTTAAGTCTCGGAAGACATCCTCTTGCAGGAATAGCTGCAGTGTTTGCAGGGGTATCGGGAGGTTTCAGTGCAAATCTACTTGTAGGAGTAATAGATCCTTTATTAGGAGGAATATCAACTCAGGCGGCAAATATAGTATCTCAGGGATATGAAGTACAACCTACGGCAAACTGGTATTTTCTTATGGCTTCAACAATTCTTATAACTGTAATAGGGACTGTGATAACTGAAAAAGTGGTGGAGCCGAGATTGGGAAAATACACAGGAATAAATAATGAAGTACATAATGAAAAACTTGAAGAAATTACCGGAGAAGAAAAAGCAGGTCTTAAAGCGGCACTTATTTCATTGGTTGTTTACTGTATAATAATAGGAATAATGGCTGTACCTGCAAACGGAATACTGAGAAATCCCGAAACAAAACAGCTTATGGTAAAATCGGCTTTTGTAGACGGTCTTGTTCCGATAATAGCATTTGCCTTTTTTATACCGGGACTGGTATACGGAATAGTTGCAAAAACTGTAAAAAGTGATAATGATGTAGCTAAATTTATGGGAAATGCCATGAGCAGCATGGGTAGTTTTCTTGCCCTTATATTTGTGGCGGCACAGTTTGTAGCTTATTTTACCCATTCAAATCTTGGGATAATACTTGCGGTAAAAGGGGCTGACTTTCTTGAGGGAGCAGGAATAAAAGGAATTCCTCTCATAGTGGGATTTGTTCTTATTTCGGCATTTATTAACCTGTTTATGGGTTCGGCTTCTGCAAAATGGGCAATTATGGCACCAATTTTTATCCCTATGTTTATGAGACTCGGATATTCTCCTGAGCTTACTCAGCTGGCATACAGAATAGGAGACTCAAGTACAAACATAATTACACCTCTAATGTATTATTTTGCAGCTGTTGTAGCATTTGCAAAACAATATGATGAAGATATAAAGATAGGAACGCTTATATCCATGATGCTGCCTTATTCAATGCTTTTCCTGTTAGGATGGACATTACTGCTCATAATATGGATGATGTTCGGACTTCCTATAGGACCGGGAGCATCGCTGTTTTTTAACTGAAGCTGAAGTGTCGAAATATATTGCTGAAAATTAATTTTAGGAAAGGAAGCAGGGGGGTATTTTGAAAATAAAATTTTACTTTTTATTTTAAATATTTCTCTGAATTAATAAATATGGGTAAATTTATAATAGAAAAATCTTTCTGGGGTATTTTTCCCGAGGCGAATATTGGAGTTCTTATACTGAAAAATATGAATAATAAAGGAGAATCTTCGGAGGTTGTAAAAAAACTTCTGGAAGAGTCCAATGAAGGTGCAAAAAAACATCTGACCGAAGAACAGTTCAGTCACAATCCGTCAATTGCAGTGTGGAGAGAAGCTTATCAGAAGTTTAAAACGAAGAAAGGTGTTAGATCAAGTATAGAAGCTCTTTTAAAAAGAGCCGAAAAAGGGGCGGGAGTATCTTCCATAAATCCTCTTGTGGATATTTACAATTCTGCATCTTTAAAATACGGAATACCGTGCGGTGCCGAAGATATCAATACATTTGAAGGAGATCTGCTTCTCGGAGTGACAGAAGGAAATGATGAATTTTATGCATTGGGAGATGTCGAAAATTCTCCTACACTTCAAGGTGAAATATGCTACAGAGATAATAAAGGAGCTGTATGCCGTTGTTTTAACTGGAGAGACGGGCAAAGGACAATGATTACCGAAAATACTCAGAATGCCTTTGTTATTATGGAATATCCCAATTCAGAAAAAAAAGAGGAAATAGAAAAAGCTTTAAATATGATTTCGCATTATTCGGAAAAAGAATTGGGAGCGGTAAAAGTAAAACTGGAAGTACTGGATCGGAATAATGTTTCATTGGATTTGTTTTAAAACCGAAAGTAAACTGTTTTATATAAAGTGAATATTTTATAATGAAATCAGTTTTAAATTTTACAAAAGATTTAAAACTGATTTTTAGTTTGTGAGAAAATCTAATTTATATTTAATGACTTATACTGTTAGAATGTACCTTGAAAAGCAAAATTTATGATATTTTTCACTTTTTGAATTAACAGAATTGGTATAAAATCATCATTTGATTAGTTACAGCTTTCAGGATACTAAAGCTGTTATAAATATATTTTAATTAAAGAAACAGCTTATATTTTAGTTTATGTTTTATTAATATCTGAGATGTATATTTAAATTATAAACAGTTATTTTTAATACTTTTGTAAAAATATGAATTTATAATGTATTTATATATTTTC
>JAUNKI010000014.1 GCA_030532815.1 Leptotrichiaceae bacterium | reverse complement strand
TTCGTTGAAATAATTTGAATGTTGGGGTTTTACTTATAATTTAAGTGTATATTACTGTTATAATTTAACTGTACTTTCATTTAAAGTCATTTCTTCTATTTTTATTTCCCGAAACCCACCCTCGACATTATTAAAACAGTACGTGGTAGTAACATTACTCATTAACCGTACCCATGTGACATTACTGAGAATAACAATAATAAAAATTGTAATTTCTCCGAATTACTGAATAGGGGGACAGCCTAACTTCCAAAAAAGGAAAAATTTGTACTCGCTTTTAATAAAACCTACACCTGAATATTATTTAAATTATAAAATTTTACAAAAGTATTCAAATAATAAAAAGAAAACTCTTGAATATTAAAACTAATCGACCAAATCAGTAAGCCAATTTGCCCTCTGAAGTTCAGTGTCAATTTCTCTTATTTTTTTTGACAAACTGTCTATTTCTTTCTGTAATGAAGGAACATCTACCGTACTTAAAATTCTGATTTCCTTATTTGAGTACAGCTCCACTTTCTGACTGGCATACTGCAAAAATGTTCTCATAATATTGGCTTTTAAAGTAAGAGTATCTCTTTCGGCAATCAGATCCGCCAAAGTCATATTTTCTGAAGTGGCAGTACAGTTTGTTCTGTTAATTTTTTTTATTAATAAAGTCAGCTGTTCTATGGAAGCATTAAGTTCATCTATCAATGCTTTAGGATCTTCAGTAGGTGTGTCATTTTCCTGAACTTTCGCATTGTTATTAAGTCTTATACGCAGCTGTTCAATTCTTTTCTGTAAATCAGCTCTTAAAATCAGGGCTTCTGCTAATTTCATACATAACCTCCGTTATTTTCAATCTATATATTTCATTAATTATACCTGATAGAATTTTTTATGTCAATATAATTGACAAAAAGGAAAAAAGGGGGTAAAATAATTTTGTAAGACAATTTAAACTTCAGGGCAGGGCGAAATTCCCGACCGGCGGTACAGTCCGCGAGCTTTAATGAGCATGAACCGGTTTAATTCCGGTACCGATAGTATAGTCTAGATGAAAGAAGTTGAAATATTAAGCGGCATTGAATGATTGGCTAACTGTATAATACTGTAATATTGTACCTGTTTTGTTTTATTAAATACTGTAATTGCCGTGAATATATGAGACACCCTGGATTTTAATTAATCCAGTTTTTTTATTACAGGATAATTGTTTTGAATTTTATATTTTAAGGAGGAAAAATGAAAAAATTTGAAGGCAAGTTTAACGGAAAAAATTTAAAAATCGGTATTGTGGCAGGGAGATTTAACGAATTTATTACGTCTAAATTAGTAGGAGGAGCGGCAGATATCCTTATAAGAAATGATGTGGATAAGGAAAATATTGAAACGGCATGGGTTCCCGGAGCTTTTGAAATACCTCTTGCAGTAAAAAAGATGATAGAAACAGGAAGATATGATGCAGTAATAGCTTTGGGAGCTGTAATACAGGGTGCTACACCTCATTTTGACTATGTATGTGCCGAAGTTTCCAAAGGTATTTCCCAATTGTCCTTACAATACGGTATTCCTGTTATATTCGGAGTATTGACTACCAACAGTATAGAAGAAGCAATAGAAAGAGCAGGAACAAAAGCGGGAAATAAAGGCTCGGAAGCCGCCTTTGCAGCAATAGAAATGGTAAATCTCATAAAGGAAATTGAAAAATAGTATGGACGGAAATATTCAAAGTGAAAAAGACAGGGAATACATGAAAATAGCCCTTGAATTCGGAAAAAAAGGAATGGGAAAAGTAAGTCCCAATCCCTTGGTCGGAGCAGTGGTAGTAAAGGGAAACAGAATTATCGGGAAAGGTTATCATAAAGTATACGGAAAAGCTCATGCTGAAGTGCATGCCCTTGAAGAAGCGGGAGAAAATGCCCGAAATTCTACAATTTATGTGACTTTGGAGCCTTGTTCCCATTACGGGAAAACCCCTCCCTGTGTTGAAAAAATTATCAAATCGGGAATAAAAAGATGTGTAATCGGTTCAAAAGATCCGAATCCGAAAGTAGCAGGAAAAGGAATGGAAATACTTGGAAAACACGGAATAGAAGTTATTGAAAATGTGTTGAAAGAGGAATGCGATCAGTTAAATCAGGATTTTTTCAAATATATAAAGTCAAAAATTCCGTATCTGTTTTTAAAATGCGGGATTACATTGGACGGTAAAATTGCTCTGTCAAATGGTATTTCCAAATGGATAACAAATGAGAAGGCACGGGAAAAGGTCCAATATTACAGAAACAGATTTATGGGAATAATGGTAGGGATAAATACCGTTATGTACGATAATCCGAGTATGACTGTAAGAATAAAGGACGGGAATAATCCTTTCAGAATAATAGTGGACCCTGATTTACAAATAACTGACAGCTATAATGTTATAAAAAATAATAGTGATGAAAAAACAGTAATAATAACATCGAATTTAAATAAAAACAGTGAAAAATATAAAATTCTTCAAGGAAAAAATAAGGTCAAATTTATTTTTTTAGAAGGAAAAATTTTCACGGTATCGGATATGCTTAGAGAAATTGGAAAAGAAGGTATCAGTTCAATTCTGCTTGAAGGAGGAGAAACTCTTATTTCAAAAGCCTTTTCCGAAAAAATAATCGATGGAGGAGAAATTTTTATCGGAAATAAAATATTCGGAGATAATGCTTCCAAGCCTTTTATATCAGGATTTGTAACAGAAAGCATAAATGAAGCGATAATTTTAAGCAATGTAAAGTACAATGTCTATAACGAAAATGTCGGTATGGAATTTTATATGAAAAAATACGATGAAAAATAAAAGTTAGGAGAAAATATGTTTACAGGGCTGATAGAAGAAATAGGACAAGTTACGAAAATTTTAAAAAAGTCCCATGGAATGGAAATAGCAGTAAAGGGAAACAGTGTAACTCGAAAAATAAATGTAGGAGACAGTATTGCCGTAAATGGTGTCTGTCTTACTGTCACTTCATTTAAAAAGAATATTTTTAATGCCGATATAATGTATGAAACCGTTCAAAGAACAGGTCTGAAAAGAATAAAAAAGGGAGAAAGGGTAAATCTGGAGAAATCCCTTACTGTCGAAACTTTTCTCGGCGGACATCTTGTTATGGGAGATGTGGACTGTGAAGCCGAAATATTATCTATTACTCCGAAAGGAATAGCGAAAGTATATGAATTCCGTTTAAATCAGAATGATATGGAAAATATGAAATATATTGTTGAAAAAGGAAGAGTAACAATAGACGGAGCAAGTCTGACAATTATAAATGTAAATGACAGAAAATGTGAATTTTCAGTATCGTTAATTCCCCATTCATTGAAAAATATTATTTTGGGAGAAAAAAATAAAGGCGACTTTGTGAATATTGAAACAGATTTACTCGGAAAATATGTGGAAAAAATTTTAAAATTCGATACTTCCGATAATGAAAAAAATATTCCGAAATCAGAATTAACTTTTGAATTTTTGGAAGAAAACGGTTTTTAAACTGTAATTTTAAAGTAAAAAGAGGTGATTTAAATGAACAGTAACGAAGAAAAATTCAATATAGTGGAAGAAGTGCTGGAAGATATAAAAAAAGGTATTCCCGTAGTAATAGTAGACAATAAGGACAGGGAAAATGAGGGAGATTTATTTTTATCCGCTCAGGCGGCAACATACGAAGGAATAAATTTTATGGTAAATGAAGCAAGAGGGCTAATGTGTGTACCTATGTCCGAAAAAAGAGCGGAAGAACTTAAGTTAAGTTTAATGACAGTAAATAATACTGATTATCACGAAACTGCATTTACAGTTTCTGTAGACGCCCTTGAAGGGACAACGACAGGAATATCCGTATCGGACAGGTTAAAAACAGTAAGAAAATTAGGAGATTTGAGTACAGGTGCCGAAGATTTCAGAAAACCCGGTCATATATTTCCTCTTATTGCCAAAAAAAGAGGAGTATTGGAAAGAAAAGGTCATACAGAAGCAGCTGTGGATCTTTCAAGAATAGCAGGTTTTTCTGAAGTAGGGGTAATAATGGAAATTTTAAATAAAGACGGAAGTATGGCAAGAAGAAATGATTTATTTCAGTTTTGTAAAAAACACGGTTTAAAAATAATGACAATAGAAGATTTGATAATATTCAGAAAAAATAACGAAAAACTTGTAAAAAATGAAGTTGAAACAGATATTGTAACTGAATTCGGAAAATTTAATTTTAAAGGATACAGTGATATAATTGAAAATAAGGAATATATAGCAGTTATTAAAGGAAATGTAAAAAATAAAGAAAATGTCAGTGTAAGGCTTCATTCAGAGTGTTTAACAGGGGATGTGTTCGGCTCCATGCACTGTGACTGTAGAGAACAGCTCCATAGATCGTTGAGAGAAATCGAGCAGAAAGGTGAAGGAGTTCTAATTTATTTAAGACAGGAAGGCAGGGGAATAGGAATATTCAATAAACTGAAAGCATATAAATATCAGAATGAAGGATATGATACGGTTCAGGCAAATCACATTCTCGGATTTGACGGGGATTTAAGGGATTATGCAGTGGCTGCACAGATAATAAAGGAACTTGAAATAAAGTCCGTATCACTTAAAACAAATAATCCCTTGAAAATAATCGGTTTGAAAAAATACGGAATAAATGTAGTTTCAAGGGAAGAGATTGAGATAAAACCCAATGAATTTGATAAAAAATATTTAAAGACAAAAAAAGAAAAAATGGGGCATATTATTTCTTGGGAATAATTTAGTAGGAGTATTTCAGGGTCTGTCTCATAAGGTATAAAAACATATTTAATCATAAACTTTAACTTTATATATTTTCTATTTTTATAAAATCATTAAAAATAATATCTTTTATTTTTTAAAAATATATAATATTTATAATTAAAAAATTATTTCTGACTTATGAGATAGCCTTTGACAAAAAGCTTCTAACCTAAATTATTTCAAACTTTATTCTTTTTGTTAGGGCTTATTGCCGCCCTCACATTTCTATTATCGACTATAAAATTTCTGTTATACAACCTTTTTTGTAAAAAAAGGTTGTACCAAAAAACTTCCAACACAAATTATTTCATACTCAAAAATACTCCATTCACTGAAAAATCAGAAACTTGCTTCGTTCAGACAGTGATTTTTCTAAACGCTCATTCCCGTATTTTTTTCATTGAAATAATTTGAATGTTGGTTTTTTACTCATAATTTAAGTGTATATTATTATTGTGATTAAAATCATTTCTTTATATTTTAGTTTCCTTCGACATTCAATTTTACAGTGAACAGTTATTTTTGAACTTTAGTAAAAATTTGAATTGTCTATGTTTTTTATAAAAAAAGTTTAAAAAAATTACGAAATTTGCAATATAACCGATAATAAGGTAAAATATTAAAAAAGGCAAGGAGACTAAAAATTTTATGGGATATATAAAAATATTGGACGAAAGTGTCTCAAACATAATTGCGGCAGGGGAAGTTGTAGAAAATCCCGCTTCTATGATTAAAGAAATGATTGAAAATTCTCTCGATGCAAAAGCAACAATTATAAAAATAGAAGTTTTTAAAGGGGGGATGGATGTCAAAATAAGTGATAACGGTGTAGGAATGGATAAGGATGACACACTTCTTTCCATTGAAAGGCATGCCACTTCAAAAATTTCTACAAAGGAAGATGTGTTTAATCTGAATACTTACGGTTTTAGAGGTGAAGCACTGGCTTCTATTGCGGCAGTTTCCAAGCTTACTATATCCACACGTTCTGAAAACGGTTCTACAGGTTATAAAATAGGAAGTTACGGAGGAGTAGTAAGAAAATTTGAAGAAGTTTCAAGAAATGTGGGAACTGAAATAGAAGTCAGGGATTTATTTTATAATACTCCTGCAAGAAAGAAATTTTTAAGGAAGGAATCTACAGAATATAATAAAATAAAAGATATTGTTCTAAAAGAAGCCCTTGTAAACAGTGATATCGCTTTTCTGCTGGAATTTGACGGAAAACAGAGTATAAATACAAGCGGAAAAGGAGTGGAAAATACAATCCTTGAGCTTTTCGGAAAGTCCGTATTAAGAAATCTTAAAAAATTTGAATACGGATATTTGGGAAATGTGGAAATATTAAGGAGTAGTAAAGACTATATTTTTACTTATGTAAATAAAAGATATGTAAAATCCAATACTATAGAAAGAGCTGTTATAGACGGTTATTATACAAAACTGATGAAAGGAAAATATCCTTTCGCAATTATATTTTTTGATGCGGATCCTAAAGAAATAGACGTGAACGTCCATCCGTCAAAGAAAATTGTAAAATTTTCCGATGATAAGATAATTTACAGACAGATAAAGGATGCTATTGATGAACATTTTTACCATAGTGACAGAGAAGGCTGGCAGCCTAATATTGATTTGTTGAAAAAAAGTATCAGTGTGGAAAATAAAGAAGAAAAAATATCCGATTTGTTTTCTGATGAAATTATAAAAGCTGACAGTCAGAAATTTTTCAGCTTTGAAACTCATGACGGAGATTTTTCGGAAAAAAACACGGAAGCGGAGAAAGAACAGTCAAATAATACTGTAAAGGATATCGAAAAAATCAATAATACAGATAATACGGGACAAAATCAGAAATCCGTAAAAAATGAAATTTTTACTTATGAAAGTGACACTGATGATTATATAATTGATGAAATTAATAAAAGTGAAGAAAATTTAAACAGAATTCAGAAAAATAAAAGTATAAATGAGTTTGAAATAAGAGAGAGCGGTGTAGCCGAAGAAAAAAATAACGGATATAAAGTCGGTACTTTTGAGAAATATTCAGGACATCAGTTTGACTATGATATATTAGGTCAGATTTTCGACACTTATATTCTTGTGAGAAAAAATAATGAACTGGAAATTTATGATCAGCATATTATTCATGAAAGAATACTCTATGAAGAATTGAAAGATAAATTTTATAATAAGAAACATGAATCTCAGCAATTGCTGCTTCCTCAGAAAATGGAAGTAAGTGAAGTTGAAAAAAGTATTATTTTTGACAATATGGAAGTATTCAATGAATTCGGATTTGATATAGATGAATTTTCAAATAATGAAATAGTATTCAGAGCCATTCCTGCATTTGACTTTCGTGATACTATACAGAATGTATTTTTAAAATTGCTTTCTGATTTGAGAAATGATACTGAAATAAAAGATTTAAGGGAAAATATAATTATTTCCATGTCCTGTAAGGGAGCCGTAAAAGCGGGGCAGAAGCTCGATATGAGTGAAATGCGGAGCATGGTCGGGAGACTGCATGAAGTAGGGAAATATACATGTCCTCACGGACGTCCTATTATAGTGAAACTTACAAAAGATGATCTGGATAAAATGTTCGGAAGAAAAAAATAGTGTTTGGAAAATTGATGTAAGTTTTTTATAATATGTCGGATTTCGAATATATTTTTAGAACTCTCATGAAAAGAAGTTTCAGGATAAGGAGAAATTTTCGGAATGAGGAGAAAAATGTAGGAGTTTATGTCGGAGAAACATAAAAAATAGAAAGAAAACAGAGGAAAGTATAAATAAAGATTGCTTTTTCGGCAATAGGTAATATTAAAGGGAGAAACTGATTAAATTTTAAAAGAAGCAGAAAAACTGAAATAACGGAATAATGTTATATGTTCTGCATTTTTACTTTCTTCATCCGAGTGGACTATATTGCCGATAACGGTATAAAAAATAAAAAAATGAACATAAAATTTATAATTCGGAAAAAAAACCTTTTGATTATTATTTTAACGGATATAACAGATAATTATAAAGGTTTTTTGTAATATTTTTATTTATTTAAATAATGAAAAGAAATTGAAAAAATAAATTAAAATATAGTATAATAACAGAAATATAACAGGCACGGATCAAAATAAAAAGTATAGTCTGTGAAACAAAAATTCTAAAAAGATAATTGACAATAAAGGGAAAATATGATAAAGATTAGTATAATATGTGTAGGAAAAATAAAAGAAAGTTATATAAAAGACGGAATTTCGGAATTTTCCAAAAGGTTATCAAAGTATGTTAATATGAATATAATTGAATTACCTGAAGAAGATGATAATAAAGGAAAAGGGAAAGCAATTGCAAAAGAAACCGAAAGAATAATTGACATAATTAACAAAAAAAGTCAGTCATACAACATATTGCTTGATTTAAAAGGAGAAGCGAGGACATCTGAAGAAATGGCAAAAAAAATTGAAAAATTATCATTGACATATAGTGAAATTAATTTTATAATAGGCGGTTCAAACGGAGTTGATGAAGAATTAAAAAAAATCGTAGATTTCAGATTGAGCTTTTCCGTGTTTACTTTTCCTCATCAACTTATGAGACTTATATTGACTGAACAGATATACAGATGGATTTCAATAAACAAAAATATAAAATATCATAAATAAATGGAGGGAGAATTTTATGTACTCTGTTGGTGAAGAATTTGAAAAAATGATAGATGACGACATGGAGTATTTTACCTGTTTAGCGAATATTACCGTAAAAGAGAAGGAATATTTGATTTGTGAAAATGAAGCAGGGGTAAAAAGAGTTTTTTGGTATGATACGAATGAAGAAGATCTTGTTCTTCTTGAAGAAGATGAAGAAGATGAAATTTTGGAAATCTGGGAAGAGGACTATTACGGGACGGACAAGGATTACATGTACTGGAATGAAGATTTTGGGGAATATGATAAAGTCGTAAAAGAAGATGACGGATTTTCAGGGCTGGAAGATGTGAGTATAGATGATATTGATGATATAGACAGTATAGAAGAATTTAGTGAAGATGAAGAAGATTTGGACGAATTTCTGGATGATTTTCTCGGATAGCGGGTTTTAAATGGAAATAAAAATAAAAAGTTCCGATATTCATGGACAATATTATGAAGAAAAATTCAGGCTGAAGAAAATTTCAGAAGAAAAAAGCAAAAAAGAATATGAATATGATGACGAATACGGGAAATGCAGAATTTTGAAATTTACGGATTCCGTTGAAATATACCGTTACGGACGGATAAATTCAAAACAGCTGTTCAGATTTGAGAGAAAAACACTATTTACGTATTTTACAGGTGAGCTCAAAGCCAAATACGAAATTTTTACAAAAAAAATAATAATTGGAAACGGAAAAATTTATCTGGAATATGACATAATTGACGGAAATGAGCTTCTTAATAGTATAAAACTTGAAATAACAGAATTTAAAAAATAAAATTTGAAAATCAGAAAGGAAAAATAATGAGTAATCAGATAAGTGAAAGTAACATAATAAATGAAAAACTGAAAAAAGTGGAAGAACTGAAAGAAGTCGGCATAGAACCGTATGGAAGAAAATATGAAAAGCTAAATAATATAGGGGAAATAAACGAATATGATGAAACAAGCGACAAAACATTTAAAACAGCAGGAAGGATAATAGCTTTCAGAAGAATGGGAAAAAACGGATTCGGGCATATTCAGGATCCCACAGGGAAGCTGCAGTATTATGTGAAACAGGATGAAGTAGGTGAAGAGCAGTATGAAATTTACAAAAAATTAGGGCTCGGGGATTTTATAGGAATAGAAGGAACGCTGTTCAGAACTCAGACGGGAGAGCTCACATTAAGAGCAAAGTCTTTTGAAGTTCTTTCTAAAAACATAAGACCTCTTCCTGAAAAATTTCACGGACTGACAAATATAGAAACGAGATACAGACAAAGATATGTGGACCTTGTTATGAACAGGGAAGTTATGGATACAATGAAAAAAAGATTTCAGATAGTGAGATTTTTCAGAAAGTATCTGGAAGAAAAAGGATTTACGGAAGTTGAAACTCCAATGATGCATCCTATTGCCGGAGGAGCTACTGCAAGACCGTTTACTACTCATCATAATGCTCTGGATATGGAACTGTTTTTAAGGGTAGCACCTGAACTTTATTTAAAAAGGCTGCTTGTTGGCGGATTTGAAAAAGTGTTTGAAATAAACAGAAGTTTCAGGAATGAAGGGATATCGGTAAAGCATAATCCCGAATTCACTATGATGGAGCTGTATCAGGCTTATGCCGATTATGTGGACATGATGAATATAACGGAAGATCTTATTTCAAAATTGACTTTTGAACTTCACGGAACTTATGAAATAGAATATGAAGGTCGGAAAATCAATATGGAAAGTCCTTGGCGTAGAGTAAAGATGAAAGATATAGTAAAAGAAGTTACAGGATTTGATTTTAACACTGTTACAAGTGATGAAGATGCAGTTATCAAAGCCAAAGAATTGAATATACCTCTTGATAAGGACAGAACATATACAAAGTACGGAATATTGAATCTGATTTTTGAGGAAAAAGTGGAGTCCACATTAATAAATCCTACTTTTATCATTGAATATCCTAAGGAAATTTCTCCTCTCTCAAAAAATAAAAAAGGAGAAGAGGATTGGGTTGACAGATTTGAGCTGTTCATATCCGGAAGGGAATTTGCAAATGCTTATTCAGAATTAAATGACCCGAGAGATCAAAAGGAAAGATTTGAAGAACAGGTGAAAATGAAAGAAGCCGGAGATGACGAAGCTCAGAATATGGACCTTGATTATATAAGAGCTCTGGAATACGGAATGCCTCCTGCAGGGGGACTCGGAATAGGAATTGACAGGCTTGTAATGCTTATGACAAATTCAGCTTCCATAAGAGATGTCATATTATTTCCGACATTGAGAAAAGAAGACATAGAATTATAATACAATAAAAAATAAAAGAGGTAATTTGAAGAAAGGGAGAGTATTTCGCTATCAGTAATTTTTTCAAGTTTCCTCTTTTTCTGATTTTAATTTTCGGTATTTAAATTTTATAATAATCTGTTATTTTATGTGATTAGAGATTTTATAATTTTTTCAGACAATTTCTGAAAAGAATTTTTTCTTTTCCCAGTATATTGAAAAATTTTTCATCGATTTCTTCAACTAAGGGGACAGCCTTCTCTACCATTTTTTCTCCTTTGGAAGTTAAAAAAACCGATTTTGCTCTCGTGTCTTTGGAATGATGATTTCTTTTTATAAAGCCGTTCTTTTCCAGTAAAGTTATTATTTGTGAAACAGTCATAACATCTATTCCCGATATTTTTGAAATCATAATCTGCGTAACTTCTTTTTCTGCCTGTAAAAGATAAGCGAGGGAAGTTAAAACTACAAATTGGGGATGAGTAATATTCAATTTTTTTAATTCGTTTTTTATTTCAGAATGCCATTTATTATAAGTTCGCATAAATAAAAGTCCTGTGGAATTTTCCGAATTTTCTCTATATTTTGACGGAAACAAATAAATCCTCTCCTTATTTTAAAATGAATTATAATTCATTTTAAAGCATAATTTATTAAAATGCAAGAAAATTAGCCGAAATATATTAAAAAAAATATTGACATTTTTATATATTATAAGTATACTTATAATATATAAATTTATTATTTAGAAAAGAGGTAAAATTATGGAATTCAGTTTTAAAATTAAAATTAACGCAGAAAAGAAAAAAATATGGGAATATTACTCCGATATTGAAAAATGGTATGTATGGGAGAAAAATTTAAAAAATATCTCATTAACGGGTAAATTTGAAACAGGTTCCGAAGGTATAATGGAACTGGAAGGCATGCCTCCGATTAAATACAGTCTGATTTCAGTGACGAAAAATAAAGAATTCTGGAATAAAACCGATACACCTTTGGGAGAAATATATTTTGGACATGAAATTCTTGAAAATGGAGACAATATTAATATAAAACATACTGTAAAACTGGAAAGCGATATTGTAGACGAAAAACGTACGGAATTTTTGAAGGAAATATTTTTAGATATTCCCAAATCCATGCTTTTTTTAAAAAAAGTAGTTGAAAATGAAAAATAGAAGCATTTAACGAAAAAAATAATTATAGAGATGAAATAAAAATGAAAAATTAAAATAAAAAAGGACTATGCCGAAATTTTATTAGAGACATATTCCTTTTTTATTTATTTTTTATCTTTCCCTTAAATATTTTTCTATGCCGTTCATTATTCCCGTCACCATTTTATCCTGATATTCCTTTGAAGCCATTTTACGGTCTTCTTCAGGATTTGACATGAATCCCATTTCTATTAACGTATTCGGAACTGTAGACCAGTTTGTTCCCGTCAGATCGTCACGATAAAAAATTCCTCTGTTTTTAGCACCTGTCGCTTTTATAAACTCTGTCAAAACATCCTTTGAAAGTTTATCACTTGCTTTCTGAACTTTCTGAGTGTAAGGATTTTTAGAAGAAGAAGTTAAAACTGATGCCCCGTTCAGACTTCTGTTAGTCGATCCGTCGGCATGAAGTCTTATATAAACTGTACAACCTGCCCTGTTTGTCATAATTGCTCTTTCTCTGTTGCTTATATTCACATTGTGAGTTTCTCTTGTCATGAGAGTTTTGTAACCTTTACTTTTAAATGCGTTTCTTAATTTCAGTCCGACTTCAAGTGTAAGTTCATATTCATTTTTCTTTGTTACAACTCCTGCTGTTCCGTCTGCAACTTTTATTTTTTTCTTGGAAGAACCCGGAGCAATTTCCTCCAATTCCCTATTTCCCTTTCTCTGATGTCCGGGATCAATACAGATAAGAGGTGCATCAGAACGGAGTCCTTTTCCTGAGGAAATTAACGGAAATACTGAAAAAATTCCTAATGTGATAACAAATATTTTAAAATTTTTTTTTAACATATTATTTTTCTCCTTTAAAATTAAAGTATTTAATTATTATTTTGAAAAAGCTTATCATAAAAACCGATGACAGTCAATTTGTCATAATATTAAATTTATGGTATAATTTATTTCAAAATTAAACTTTAAAATAAAGGTTGATAATATGAAAATCAATAATTATAAAATATTGTTTCTTTTCCTTTCGTGTCTTTTATTTTCAGCCAATGCGGCTGCTGATGAAACCGTAATCGAACTGGAAACTGAAAAATCAATAATAGATATAGAAAAAGAAGCTATTGAAGCCAAAGACGGAGTTATACTGAAGTACGGAGACATTACGATAAGAGCGGACAATTTAAAAAAGCTCGGGCAGAAAAATATACTTTTTGCTTACGGAAATGTTGTCTTTACTCAGGGAGCTCAAACCATAAAAGCAAATGAGATAATTTTTGATTTGGATACGAAAAAAGCGAAAATTCTGGAATCTGAAAGCTATGATACCGATTTGAAATTACGTTTCGGAGGAGAACAGACATTAAGTGAGTATCCTGATAAGATTACAATAAAAAACGGCTGGTTTACAACAAGCCCTTATGAAGAGCCCAATTACAGAGTGAATACTGAAGAACTGCTTATTTATCCCAATCGGAAAATAGTGGCAAAAAAAATAGGAGTTGAAGCAAAGGGAAAAACATGGTTTAAATTTCCTTATTATGTGGCTTCCTTAAAACCTGCAAGCCAAAGAGCAACTCTATTTCCTTATATAGGAAGAGATAGTGACAGGGGACTTTTCGGAATATGGGGATTTGATTATGACAAAGGAAAACTGGCACAGGGATTTGTGGATTTTGAACTCAGTGCAAAGAAAAAACTTGCTTTAAAAATTTCCAACGACTATACTTTATGGCAGGGAAATTCAGGGAATGTTTTTGTAAGGAGAATTGTCGTTCCCATCGGAAATAATATAAAGGAATGGGATTTTGAATGGAATCATAATGTAACAAATATTCCAAAAAAAGAAAAAAGTGAAAGAAAATTTTATGATTTAGGCTACGGAATATGGAATCTGAATTATAAAAATATAACGACCAACTTAGTAAGAGCAGCTGACGGAGTACTCCTGAAGGATGATTACAGTTCTTATGTGGATACATACAGAAGAATAGGATTTTATAATTTCAGGATAAATCAGGAGTTGGGACAGAACGGAGAATTTAATCTGGATTATTACTGGACTCAAAATCCTGATGCCCTGAGAGAATTGACTCGGATAAATGACAATATAGTCGACAGAGATGAAATTGATCCGAGAAAAACCGATATTGATTTATATAAAAGTATAAAATATACAAACGGAAACAGTGACTTATCCATAAAAGTCGATAATGAGAAATTTATTGATATAAATCCCGGTTATATCGGAGATTTGAATTCATTCAGGAATAAAAAAAATTATTCTGTGAATTTTAAAGGACCGAAAATAAAATTTGAATATCTGGATTTTAATAAAGACGAATATCAGGAAATACTTAATTTAAAAGAAAGAGATGATGCGGATAATGTGTCTCTTGAAGAATCCAAAAGATGGGTACAGACAGTTGCTTATGACCATAAGAAGGAAGTAGCTCTGACTTTCGGAAATTATTATCCGTTCAGACAAAATGAATTTTTCGGATATGAACCGAAGACGTTATCCAGATATCTGACAAATAATTTTTATTTCGGAATGGAAACAAAACATACGGATATAAGAAAAAAAGAATATGAATATGATTTTACACGGGACAATCCGGCGTTTAACAGTTTATTTCTAAATTCAGCTACTGATGATAACAGTAGAATTTATAAAGTGTATGAAGATGCGGACAAAATAAAAAGAGCAAAAAAAATAATTTATGAAAAGTACCGTTCCCAAAAAGTAAACATAGGAAACGATAAAATTGACTTACCTTTAAGAAATTCCTTTTTATCCTTCAACTTCGGATTTGAAAATAGAGACTATTCAGAAATTTATGTTCCGGAGTTTTCGAACGGAAGAAAAGTGGAGGATAGCAGTTCCAAAACAGGATACAAAATATTGAAAGATGCTTCGGGAAGAGAAATCAGAAAGCAGCCTTCTATGAATATAGGCAGCCTGAACACCAAATTATTTATGACTCTTTTTGACAATACTGCGAAAGTGAATAATAAATTTGACGTTAAGATAACAAATGAGGCAAATTTAACAATTCAGAAAGTAAATGCAAAAAGTTCCATGTTTAACGGGAATGATATAATAGACATACCGGGAAATATACTGGGAATAAACAATAACTTTAATTTTCATCTCGGAAATGTTACGTTAAACTATAATTTTACAAACAGACATGACAGACATTTTGCAAATAACTGGCTGAAAAATCAGTATGTAAGGAACTATTTCAAAGTGGATATTGCCAACAAGAGATTTTTAAGTTTTGATTTTGAAAGTAATGATAAATATGAATTTGAAAACTTCAAATCCCAGAGAAATTTCAGCAGAGAATTTCAATACGGATATTTATCTGATGAGGGAGACAGCTTTCTTTACAGGTATACTGATAAAAACAGGGAGTATTTTCCGTATAATGAAAGTATGGGATGGAATAGAAAAGTATATAAAGAATCAGTAAGAAACAGGATGTTTTCCGTAAATTACAATGAATGGGGTATTGATTATACAAATGTAAGAAGCAGAACCAATGATATATTCGGAACAAGTCCGAATTTCGGAAAACCTGCCTTAAAGCTAAAAACAAATACCCATAAAATAGGATTTGTTTACGATACGTCAAAAATGAAAAATAAAAAGATAGATTCTGATCATTATTTCAGAATAAGTTACGGTTTCGGTAAAAAAGTATACAGAGAACTTAATAATACTCCTCTCATAATAACCGACGACAGTTACTACAGAGGAAGCGACTATACGACAGTCAGTCTGCTTTACAGGTATGAAAATAATGCGGAACCGAAATATGAAGGAAGAGATTCTTCAGGGAATATAGTTAAAGATTCCAATCAGAAGGATTTTTCCATTGAAAATTCAAATAAGAGAACTATTGATAATGTTGAAATTAAAAGTGACGACAGATTATTTCTTAGCAGCGAGGAAGAAGAGTTTTACAAAAGTTATGTTGAAGAGGAGACTTATAGACAGAATAAATTTAACTTAAATGATTTTAACTCGAAATTACAGAATTTAAGAAAAAAGAAAAAATATTTTCAGGTAGGAATTGATATGGAAATAGACGGTTCAAATTCTGTGAAAAAATCAAATCTGAAAGGACTTCACAGATTGAATGATCTTACATTTAAAGTGGAAGCGGGATATCTGGAGAAGTTTTTTATAAGGTATGCATTTACGATGGAAAGACCTGACAGAATATACAGAAATGATCCTAACCGTCACAGTCAGTTTAATTTCAGGAAACACGACTTTGAAAGTAAATACATGTTCGGAGCCGACCCTGACAAACCGTGGTGGATAGGCGGCAAGCTTCAGTATATACAGAACGGTGCACCGAACGCTTCAAATCCCGAAATATTTGAAAGTTCTTCTGCTGCCAGAAGAGTAAATAAGATAACTTTGGGAATGGCTACTTTAACTCATAGATTTGAAAATCTTGAATGGGAAATAGGAGCGGGAATGAAATGGGACAAACCTAACAATAAAAAACTGGGATACTATCCTATTGTTACTTTGAAATTCGGGATTGCAACATTCCCGGAAAAAAATGCCCAGTTAAATTATAGTGGAGGTTCTCCTTCATTCGGAGCCGGATTCTAGTGAAAATTGATAAAATTGTAAAGGAGTGTATAAAAATGATAGAAATGGTATTACCTGACGGAAACGTCAGAAAAATTGAGAAACCTATAACAGTTGCGGAATTTGCAAAGAATATAAGTTCAAGTTTGGGAAAATCAGCAGTAGGGGCAGTGATAGACGGAGTTCAGACGGATACGTCTCATTTAATTGAAAAATCCGGGAATATACAGATTATAACGGCATCAAGTGAAGAGGGAATATCCATAATAAGGCATAGTGCAGCCCATATTATGGCACAGGCGGTACAAAGACTTTTTCCGGGAACTAAGGTTACTATCGGGCCTGTTATAGAAAATGGTTTTTTCTATGATTTTGATCCTGAAAAGCCTTTTACTGAAGAAGATTTGGAAAAAATCGAAGAAGAAATGAAAAAAATCGTAAAAGAAGACTATGAATTTAAAAGAAGTGAAATGAGTGCCGAAGAAGCTAAGAAAATGTTTTCCGAAATGGGAGAAAACTACAAAATTGAAATAATAGATGATCTCGGAGCGGAAAAAGTAAGTATTTATCAACAGGGAGAATTTACGGATTTGTGCAGAGGAACTCATATACCTTCCACAGGCTACCTGAAGGCGTTTAAACTTATGTCCACGGCAGGAGCATACTGGAGAGGAGATTCAAATAAGAAAATGCTCCAGAGAATTTACGGTATTGCTTTCGGAAGTAAAAAGGAACTTGATGATTATCTGACAATGCTTGAAGAAGCTGAAAAAAGAGACCATAGAAAACTGGGAAAACAGCTTGATTTATTTTTTCTTGATGAGCATGGTCCGGGATTTCCGTTTTTCATGCCCAAAGGTATGGAAATAATGAATAAACTTCAGGAAATATGGAGAAAGGAACATAAAAAAAGAAAATATCAGGAAATAAGAACTCCTATAATGCTTGACAAGGAATTATGGGAAATTTCAGGGCACTGGTTTAATTACAGAGAAAATATGTATATTTCCGAAATTGACGAAAAAGTGTATGCAATAAAGCCGATGAACTGTCCCGGTTCAATAATTGCCTATAAAAATAATTTGCACTCGTATAAGGATCTGCCATTGAAATACGGTGAAATGGGACTTGTTCACAGGCATGAGTTCAGCGGAGCTTTACACGGGTTAATGAGAGTAAGGGCATTTACTCAGGACGATGCTCATGTATTCTGTACAAAGGAACAGATAGAAGAACAGATTATAGAAATAATAGATCTTTATGACAAGTTTTATACATTATTCGGATTTGAATATAATATAGAATTATCTACAAAGCCTGAAAAAGCCATAGGTTCCGATGAAGTATGGGCAATGGCTGAAGCTGATTTGGAATCTGCATTGAAGAAAAAAGGGATAAGCTACAAGCTTAATCCGGGAGACGGAGCATTTTACGGTCCTAAAATCGATTTTAAAATGAAAGATTCAATCGGAAGAATATGGCAATGCGGAACTATACAGCTGGATTTCAATCTTCCTGCGAGATTTGATATGAGTTATATCGGAGCAGACGGTGAGAAACATGAGCCTGTTATGATTCATAGAGCTATGTACGGAAGTTTGGAAAGATTTATCGGTATACTTGTAGAACACTATGCAGGAGCATTTCCTGTATGGCTGGCACCTATACAGGCGAGAATACTTACAATTTCCAAAGAACAGATACCGTTTGCCGAAGAATTGTATGAAAAACTTCAAAATGCAGGAATAAGAGCGGATATTGATATAAGAGACGAAAAAATAAGCTATAAAATCAGAGAGGCAAATGGAGAACAAAAAATACCCGTACAGCTAATTGTCGGAAAAAATGAAACGGAAAAAAATGAAGTGAATGTAAGAAGGTTCGGCTCACAGGAAAGTATAAATATGACTGTTGACAAAGTAGTGGAAATGCTACTTGGAGAATCTCAGGTGCCGTTTAAGAAATAAACGGACAGACAATGTGTTTTAAAATTAAATAGTGAGGTGATTTTGCAATGGATTATAACGATTTTGAAAATGAAATTTATGGAAATAAAAAACAGGAAATGACTTATGAAAGACTCGAAAAAATAGTTGCTGCAAAAGTTCGCGGAAGTGTATTGTGGATGATAGCAGGTCTTTTAGTAACGGGAATAGTAGGATTTTTTACAATAAACATTTTATTTTCGGGGATTATAAGACCTGAAATTATAAGCCCGCTTATTTTGGGAACCTTTATAGTTCAATTTATTACAGTTGTTGCTTTCAATGCAATGACGTATAAAGCCAAAGTAGGTACATTAAGAGCTATGTTTATAATATATTCTGCATTGACCGGTATTACACTTTCCATGTGGGGAGTAATTTATACAGGAGACAGTATTATTTATGCATTTATAGGAACAGTGGTACTTTTTACAGTATTGGGATTATACGGATACTTTACTAAGGAAGATTTGACAAAATACGGAACAATGCTGAAAGTAGGGTTAATTGCATTAATAGCAATGGGAGTAATTAATATGCTCATAGGAAGTGAACAGATTATGTGGGTTTCTTCCATATTGGGAGTTGTAGTATTTATAATATTTACAGCTTATGATATTAACAGAATAAAAAATAATGTTATTGCATATGCTGTTGAGGAAGATATGACAATACTGGACAGGATAGAAATACACGGAGCACTGAGTCTATATCTGGATTTTATAAATCTGTTTATTTATATATTGAGAATAATAGGAAGAAAAAAATAAAAAAATTTTTAAATTTAAAGAAGAGTGCTCATTATACGGGTACTTTTCTTAGTATATTAACATAGTAAGGAGAAGAATTTTGAAAAGACAGGTAGAATGTGTTGAAGAATTTCACAATATATATAAGTTGGGAAATTCGGAAAAACCTATAGGAAAATTGGAAAACGGAAAAGAAAAACTGAGATTTGAATTAATGAAAGAGGAAAATGAAGAATATCTTGAAGCTGCAGCCAAAGGAGATATAGTTGAAGTGGCAGATGCCCTTGGTGATATGATGTATATACTTTGCGGAACAATAATAGAACACGGCATGCAAAATATAATAGAAGAAGTATTTGAAGAAATACATAGAAGCAATTTGAGCAAACTGGATGAAAATGGAAAGCCTATATACAGAGAAGATGGAAAAGTTATAAAAGGACCTAATTATTTTTCTCCGGATATTAAAAAAATAATAAAAAATAAATTATAAATCGATAACTTTCTCTATAAAGGTTGATAAACAAATTTACTGTAAATGTTCGGAAGTTACCTGCCAATAAAATTTAGATAAAAATATATTATCATAAAGAAAAGATATTGTATATTTTGAGGAAAGAGAGGGATAGGGAT
>JAUNKI010000206.1 GCA_030532815.1 Leptotrichiaceae bacterium | reverse complement strand
ATATTGGCATAGTCTTTATTCCCTGTTCCGTAAAATAGTAAATTGGATAAAATATAAAACAGAAACAGAAATAATATTGTCGGTTTTTTAGCTGTAATATTCATAAATCACCTCTTTACTATTTTTTTATTTTTCAGTCCACATAATCCAGAAATTTATTTATCCAGTCTATATACAAAGGATTATCTTCATTTAATGTTTCCATATAAGTATCATAATTTACTTCATCATTATATACATTGAAAATAATCGGAACAAGGAGTTTTGATACTTTTGAAGAAAATACTCCTCTTGAAATCATGTTGTATATCGCCGGTTTTTCAGATTTTAACAACTGACTGTTTGTTTTTCCTATTTCATATAAAAGTGCCGTCAAATTTATTTTTTTCAGTTCATTTTCCTTATCATCCAGAACAATTTTTATCTGTTTTGAAAGCAGCTTTTTATATTTCCATGTTTTATTTGATTTATAATCGGGATTTTCAATCAGCAGTTTTATTTTCGGAGAATAAAGCATTAAATTTTCCGAATTTGTCTCCATTACTTCATAATTTTTGTCTATACATTCAAAAAAGTTATTAAACTTATTTATAACATCTTTCTGTACTTTATATATTTCATCTTTTTTATAAATGGTATCTATAAGTTTAATTTTCATTTCATTTGAACAGTCATAAAGATATATTTCCACTTCAAATATTTCTTTATTGTTTTCATCGGATAATTTTTCCACATTTCCCGACAATACATAATTTAAATTGGAATTCTGACTTTTTATTAATTTCATGTAATCCGTACTGTATCTTTTATTGGCTATTTTCAGTTTATATCCTTCATATGCTACTGCCACCTGATAGTTCAGGTTTGTCTTATAATGAAGAGCTTCATTTATGAATAAAGGAATGGAAACAGCCAGATTTCTCGATGTTTCGTTATAATCTCCTATGGAAGTAAAAGATAAAATAAGTAAATTGGGAGATACTCTTTTATTCTTATTTAAAAGCCATGTGGGATTATTGAATCCATAGTACCAGAGAGGTACATTAGTAGAAAAAAAACGGTCATGAGCCTGTTCTTCATAAAAATCGTCCTCACTATTTTCCCTGTCATATTTTATTTTCATATTTAAAAATATTTCTTCGTAATTCATAAAAGTGTCTGCAAATTCAATCCATGGAAACTTTGAAGCAAATTTACACAATTCCAGTCCTTTTTCAAAATCTTCGGATCTTTTATAATATTCCAGTATGTTTATTGCAGTATAGGCTCCATGCTGTTCAGGATTGAAATATGGGAGGATTTCACTTTCAAACTCTTCAAACAGGCTGTTCATTCCGTACATACCCGAAGCTATGGACATAACTTCAGAATCATATTCGGATTCTTTCAAAGCAAGGTTCAGCAGCTCTTTTCCTTTTTCAATATCCCCGTTTTTAAAACATTTTACTGCAAAAGTCAGTTTTGCTCTCCATGTATCTTCCAAATGGGCAAATTCCTGTAATTTTGTATTATATTCGGCAATATTTCTTTTTTTGATTATATCAAAATATTTTTTAAAAGCATTTGCCGAATTGGGATTTAAATTCAGTGCTTTTAAATAAAGCTTTTCAGCTTCTTCAAAATTTCCTGTTTTTTCCAGAACTTTTGCATAATTGGAATAAATAGTTTCAGACGGCTTTTCATAAAATGTATATTTTTTATATAAATCTATAGCCTGATCATATTCCTTATTTTTTATATAATATATTCCTAAAATATTTGTTTTTCTTTCTTTGTTATTATCAAGGGAATATATTCTCAGACAGGCATCTTTTGCTTCATAATAAATATTTTTTGAAAAAGCGTCCAATACAATTGTATACAACTCTTCGGTATCATCCCAGTTTTTTTCGATTGAAGGCTTTAAAACCTGATTTATCCATTCAATTTTTGACATTTTCTGTTCTTTTCCGAATTCGTCCAAATATGAA
>JAUNKI010000205.1:232-1974 GCA_030532815.1 Leptotrichiaceae bacterium | reverse complement strand
ATATAAAATTTACGATTTAATGTATATTTTTAATTTTACTGAAATAGATTGTTCGGATTTATAAAAAATTATAATGTTTTTTGAGTATTCAGAAATATTTTAAGCAAAATAAAATTTACTGTAAAACTGAGCTGATTTACAATAAGTGTGTTAAGTTAATTTATTGTCAGTTTATATTTTTAAATAGACTTTAACAGATTTAATTATATTAAAATCCCGATGGACTTGTCTCATAAGTCAAAAATAATTTTCTAACTATAAATATTATATATTTTTAGAAATTAAAAAACATTGTTTTTACTGAATTTTATAAAAATAGAAAAATATATAAAATTTATGATTTGAATATACTTTTATACCTTGTGAGACAGTTCCGTCGGGATTTTTTATGTTTACTGATTTTAATAAAAGCTGTTTTGATGAAGTTACTTTTATTTCAAAAACTCTTGTCAGAAATGGGAATTTTTCCATCATGAAATCAAAGTCCTCTCCTGAAGTAAGAAACTTTCCTATACCTTCTATCAGAAAGTCCGTTCCCTGATAGTTATTGTTTCCCATGACTTCTCTGCTGCCGAGAGAGACTTTTACATGATTGTTTACACTAATATCACTTTCAGCTTTTTTAAATCCTGCTGCAGGAACTAATAACCTGTTTTCGTCCTTTATCTGAAGATAGGAATTCCATGTGTTTGTTATATTAGGTTCTCCATTTCCCCAAGTTACTATTGGAACAACGCCTTCATGCTGTAAAACTTCAAAAAATTTTTCTGTCAACATATTTGATACCTTCTAATTTTAAGCTATTTTATTTTAAGCATTGCTTAATTTCAATTTTGATATTTATTGTGCTTAAATCTTGATTTTTGCTATTCATTGATCTTTTATGAGAAATTTTTAAATCCATCCGCTTTTTTATATCACTTTTTACATTTATTTGAAAAGAAAAATAAAATAACGTGAATTGTTTCATACGGATATCAAATATTTGTTACAAAAAATATATAAAACTTTAAATTGAACTGATAAAATCTATATATTTTGAAACACTGTTTTCAATACGTTCATCGGTTGCTTGAAACTCAGCGTTGTAGAAAGCTGTGAATCCTTTGTAATTTCCATTGCAATAGTTTACGGTTATTTCAAAAGGAACGAGAATTTCTTTAAGAGAATATTTATATTTTCCGTATCTTGAGTAATTATTTTCATCTATTCCCGCGGTAACAGCCAGACCGATATTTCGCTCTTTTAAACGAGTTCCCGCTTTTCCATATGCCCATCCTTCAGTAAAAACATTGTCGAGCCACTGCTTCAATAAAGGAGGGCAATTAAACCAATAAATTGGGAACTGTAAAATCAAACTGTCATGCTTTTCAATGAGTTTCTGTTCCTTCTTAATGTCGATATTTCCATCAGGATAAATACTGTAAATATTGTGAACCGTGTATGTGTCGGGATATTTCAAAGCTTCTTCCAACCAACGTTTATTGACTTTTGAATTTTTTAAATCGGGATGTGCAAGAACTATGAGTGTTTTCATAATGTAACCTCCTAAAAATAATTTTTGACTTTAAATATATTATAGCGTATACTGAAATTAAATAGAAGTACGCACAATTATGTGTGATACTCACCCTTAGGAGAGTGTGAAATGAAAAACGGTAACAGTTGTGTGGAACAAAATACAGATTTGAAAAATACGGGATTTGGATATACTTTGTCGCTTATTGGAGGGAAATATAAGA
>JAUNKI010000205.1:0-211 GCA_030532815.1 Leptotrichiaceae bacterium | reverse complement strand
TACAAATTATACGAAAATGCCCCGTTTATGAGATATAATGAATTGAAAAAAAGTATAGGGACGATTTCTTTTAAAATGCTTACAAGTACATTGAAAGAACTTGAAAATGATAATCTTATAGTTAGGAAAGAATATCTTCAAATTCCGCCAAGGGTAGAATATAGTTTATCTGAAAAAGGGAAAACTTTAATTCCCATTTTAAACTTAATGT
>JAUNKI010000204.1 GCA_030532815.1 Leptotrichiaceae bacterium | reverse complement strand
ACAAAAAAAAGATAAGACAAAATTACAAAAAAAGACAGATGCATTATTAAATAATCAAAATATTGAAATTTCCAGGTTAAGAAAGGAAAACCAGCTACTTAGGGCACAAGTTTTTGAAAATTCGGAAAAAATAGAAGAGTTGATGAATTTTGTTGTAAATTATATGGACGGTAATGAAACGAAAATGGAAAAAGAAAGCAGCAAAGACTTAAATGTTTCCGTAACAGACGAAAAAAAATTCCGTAATATGTAAAATTTGATAAAAATTGTTCTGCAAGTCGAAAATTTATAGAATTATATATATTTTCAAATTAAAATCTGATATTTTTATAGACTTTTGTAAAAAAGACAATACATATAATTTATGGAAAAAACATTTTTTTATCTTATGAATCAGCATGTTTCTTTTGTTTTTGAAGAAAGAACCAGAAAATAAAATAAGATTTTGTATAGCCTACTTAATTAAACATTAATTTTTACGTATATTTTCGTAAAATAAACATTGAAAAAATAGAAAAAAGTGGTAAAATAATAATGGAGAAAAAAGAAAATTTGAAATTATGAAAGAAAGGGGAAAAAGTGAAAAATTCAAAAACAATTAAAAATATTAGAAATACTATAAAGATTTTTGCAAAGTTAAATTTGATGAAGAAAAGAAATTCAGTTTTTAAAAATACTTTTTTGAATGAATTATTTGACAATTTATATTTCAGTTTTTTAATAAAAGATAAAATATACAGTACTGCTTTTTTCACCGAATTTCCCGAGAATGGTAAAAATGAGAATATGGGGGACAGCGTATTTAATAACGCTAAGACAGTTATAAATAAGATTCCGATAATAATAAAAAAGAACAGGCAGCATGCGGAATAAAGGGGGACAATGTGAAAGACATAATAAAATTTAAGGAAATGGAAATATTTGTTTTTATATTGAAGCCTAAGCTGATGTTGACAGAATATTATTTTTACAGTAGAAATCTCCATGAAATAACAGGATTTCTCAACTTCATGAATGACAGAAAATACAAAAATAACTATTATCTATATACGGAAACGGTATTTACAGTTAACGGTAAGGAAGTAAAAACCAAAATAGTTGACGGAGATTACGAAGATAAGATGATTATTAGTGCAAAAAGTTATCTTGTAAATCTGAATACGGTAATTGACGGAATAAACAGGTTTAATTTTAGAAAAATAAGAAAAAACAAGCTCAGTAAAATATTCATAATGGAGCAGATGGATAAGTATGAATAAAGGAGTAAGACATATGGAAAAAGAAAATGATTTTCTTATAATAGAAAATCTTACACAGAAAGAAATCGATGAAAGCTTTGAAAAGTTTAAAAAATATATAATAAAAATGTTTGCGGATTTTAGAAAAATCGGAGATCCGAGCGTTAAAGCAACAGATTTGAGCTATAATACGGAAAAATTTATAAAAATTGATATTGACGGGATTTTTAATCTTGAAGGAAAATATACGAAAGAATATTCATTTGATATGCAAAAAAAATTTTATACAAATAATACGGAACTCTCCGATGTTACATTTCATAATCCCGTAACAGGTGAAAATACAATTTTTAACCTTGTTATAAATGATATGAAGGAATTTACCAAAAAATCGGATTTAGTTTATAAAGATGTTCTGAATATTAATATAATTGATGATTTTGTAAAATTTATAAACAGTTATTTTTCTGATTTTATGAATGTTTACAGTGTACTTGGATTTAACTGTCTACGCATAAAAAAATACGGGAAAATAGTACAGATTATAGGAGAAAATAGAACTGAAATGGGAAATGATTATGAACCGGTATCTTCAATGAATTTTATAGGAATTGAAAATAAGAAGAACATTTATAATATGGAAGAAATTTTGGGACTGAAATTTCTTGAAGGTATTTCCTATGAAGAGCTGGAAAAAGATTATAAAGAATCAGTTATTGAAAAGATGTGATTAGGATGAAACCGTATA
>JAUNKI010000203.1 GCA_030532815.1 Leptotrichiaceae bacterium | reverse complement strand
TCTTTTTTCCAATGTCATAATCCTCCTAAGCATTATCCTATTTTATAATTGTACTACTTTTTTCCGATTATTTCAAATTCCATTTTTAAAATAAGGAGATTATCAATTTTTCTATTTATTTTTACTATATCTTTTTCAGTAGTTACAACATAGTCGTAATTTTTACTTTCACTCTGTATTTCTTCTATTTCCTCTTCGCTGTATAGATGATGATCCGTAAATTTTATTTCGTCAATTTTTGCAGGCTCCAGTTTTTTTACTGTTTCATAAAATGTTGCAGGATTTGCTATAGACGAAAAAATCATTACTTTTTTATCTTTTATTATATCCAAAGCATAATTTTTTCCTTCATAATCATAAAAGCCTTTTTCACTGAAAACTGCAATGGAAACAGGTCTGTTATATTTTCTAATTTTATTTTTTATTAATTCTATTACGGAATTTTCCACATAATTACTTTTTGTTATTATTATTTCATCGGCCCTTTTCAATTCATCTATTGATTCACGAAGTCTTCCTTTAGGCAGATATTCATAATTTCCGAAAGGATTTGTCGCATCAATAAGAACAATATTTTTATTTTTTTTCAATTTTCTATGCTGAAATCCGTCGTCCATTATTATAACATCGACATTATGCTTATCCCTTAAATAAACCGCCCCGTTATATCTGTTTTTGGATACTACTACAGGTATCTGCATGTTTAATGCATGCAGATATGCTTCATCTCCGACTTCTGAAGGTCTTGCAATTATTGTATTTTTATCTCTGACAACCATCATATCCGTTTTTCTTTCTCCTTTATATCCCCGACTTAAAATCCCGACTTTTTTATTTTCATTTATATATTTTCCTGCAAAATACTGAACAGCAGGAGTTTTCCCCGAACCTCCCGCAACTATATTTCCTATACATATAATTTCCGTATTTTCCACCTGTTCGGATTTAAATATTCCTGCATCATACATTTTATTTCTTAAAAAAACTGCAAAACCGTATATTAAAGATAAAAATTTCATTTTTTCACCTTTTTTCCTTTAAATTAATGTAAACTTCCTCAAGTCTTCTGAATCTGTTCCTTATCCCCGACTTTGACACTTCCATTAAATCGGCTAATTCCTGTAATGAAAGCTCCTCATTTTCCAATCTTGTTTCAGCCGTCTCCCTTAAAATGTCCGACAGTTCTGAAAGTCCCATTTCCCTATCAATATATTTTATCATATTTATCTGCTTTTCCGATGTGGAAAGTTTTTTTGCCTCATTGGCTATTTCCCAATTCATATTTCTGTTTATTTTATTTCTTATTTCCTTGTTAATAGTTACCTCTTCAAATTCAAAAAAAGAAGTAATTCCTCCTATCAGAAAAATAATGTCAAGAATATCTTCGGAATTTCTCAGATAAACCAGACTCTTTGATTTTTTATCCGTCTGAAATACTTTTTTTCCCATCTGTTTAAACAAATAATATAAAAATGTGGCGGAATCTTCAGTATCTATGAAAAAATCCAGAGCATAACCCTTTTCAGGAGACTTAATATAACCGCAGCTTATGAAAAAACCTCTGATTATACCTGCAAGTTCATCTTCAGTTTTCTCATTTGAAAAATTTTTATACAAAAATAATTTTTTTAATAATTCCGTATATTCCTTTTTATTTTTTTCAGTAACTATAATTCCGACTTCATATATTTTATGAGTTCCGAGTCTGTTACTTATGGAATATTTCAGGTAAATGTCCATTTTTACAACCGACTTCAGATTGAAATAAACTCTTTTCGCCAATGAAACATTTTCAGTACTGAAATATATTCCTCTTTCAGTTATAATATTTTTTGAAATAAAAATCCCGAAAAGCTCAGCATAAATTTCTGTTTTTTCTTTAATTTCCTTATTGAAAAGCTCTCTTTTCAATGCTGCTGAAAAAGACATTTCCCCCTCCGTGTTTTGTTTTTAATTAAAAAATAATAATATAATTTATTAAAAATGATAACCGGAATTTAATAATAAATACAAGTTGCTGTTTTTGTTTTTTGTTGTT
>JAUNKI010000202.1 GCA_030532815.1 Leptotrichiaceae bacterium | reverse complement strand
TTCTCGAAGGGAAAAAACTTCCCGTATACGGTAAAGGGGATAATGTAAGGGACTGGCTTTATGTGGAGGATCACTGTAAAGGAATAGACACTGTTCTCAGAAAAGGAAGAAAAGGAGAAGTTTACAATATAGGAGGATTTAACGAAGAACAGAATATAAATATTGTAAAACTTATAATAGATATATTAAAAGAAGAAATTTCAGGAAATGACGAATATAAAAAAGTGTTGAAAACAGATGTGAATAATATAAATTATAATCTTATTTCCTATGTTCAGGACAGATTGGGTCATGATATGAGATATGCCATAGATCCTTCAAAAATAGCAAAGGAATTAGGCTGGTACCCTGAAAATGATTTTGAAACAGGAATAAGAAAAACGGTAAAATGGTATCTTGAAAATCAGGAATGGGTAAATGAGGTTGTTTCGGGAGATTACCAGAAATATTATGATGAAATGTACAAAAACAGATAGAAATAATTTTGAAATGGTACCGTTTAAAGCGTGTTTTAAAATTCAAAATCTTAATGTTTTTTACTTTTTAAATTAGTAGAATTACGGCAAATTTGATGTTCTGTTATTTACGGCTTTTTAAGATATTTGTTAAAAATCTGTTGTTTTAACAGTTTCCGGACATATCCTAATAAAAAATATTTCACTTGCATAAATTTAAAGTTCAGTTAAATATTAGAATATTGTCAAAAAACATTATTGAAGAAAAATTTTTCCGATTTAATGAAAATAATATATGAAACATTATTCTTAAAAAAAGAACAACTAAAGGAAAGGTAAATAAAAATGAATAATTTTACAGTAAAAAATACACCTATAAAGGATTTGGTAATAATAGAAACAAAAGTATTCGGAGATTCAAGAGGTTTTTTTATGGAAACGTACAATCAGAAGTCTTTTGAAGAATTGGGTCTTACAATGAAGTTTGTACAGGATAATCATTCAAAATCTAAAAAGGGGGTTTTAAGAGGACTTCATTTCCAGACGAAAAATACTCAGGGTAAACTTGTAAGAGTTATAAAAGGTCGTGTTTTTGATGTTGCGGTGGATTTGAGAAAAGGAAGTGAGACCTTCGGGCAATGGTACGGAATAGAACTATCTGAAGAAAATAAACTGATGTTCTATGTGCCTGAAGGATTTGCACACGGTTTTCTGACCCTTGAAGACGATACGGAATTTGTATACAGATGCACGGATTTTTATTCTCCTGAATATGACAGCGGTATTTTATGGAATGATGAAACACTCGGGATAAACTGGAAATTTGAAGAATTCGGAATAAACCCTGAAAATCTTACAATTTCCGAGAAGGATCAGAAACAGCAGAAATTTAATCCTGAAAAAAATTATTTTGAATAGTAAATTTATATCTTGCTTTTTAAATTTTTTGTATTATAATTATAATGTAAAGAAAAACTTTCATTCATATTGACAGCAAAACAGTTTTTCAAATGTATTGGTTTTTAAATTATTTAATTAATAAAATTTAAAGGAGCTGGTATTTATGACTTTTTCAGAAGCATTTACAGTTATAAGAGAAGATGGCGGTAAAGCAATGAGATTACCTAAGTGGAACAATGACGTCAGAGTAAAAGTTCAGAATCTGGACGGAACTTTGTGTAACACACATCCTTATTTATATGTGGAAAGCAGATTTGGAAGAGTACCTTGGATTCCTAACTATGTTGAATTGTTTGCTAAAGAATGGGAAGTAGTTTAATTAAAATAAAAATTGAAGAAGGCTGTTCATATGCCGGAAAAATGTATCGGACTATAAATTCGGATATTTTATTATTTTTTAAAGTCATTAAAAATAATAACTTATAATTAAAAAATATTATTTATAGTTTGAAAATTATTTTGGTTTATGATACATCCTTCTTATTTTAGTTACAAGGAATTGTAAGACATAAGAAGAAAGTTTCCAAAAATTTTTGAAAAAGTCAGTAAAAAATATTAAATTTATTAAATATTAAAAAGCATTCGATTTCTTTAAAAGTAAAATAATTTAATAGTTTTATCGTAA
>JAUNKI010000013.1 GCA_030532815.1 Leptotrichiaceae bacterium | reverse complement strand
TGTAACTCATAGAATTACCTCCGTTAAATGTTTTATTTGGTACTTACATTTTAACATAGAAGTGAATTCTATGAGTTTTTTTTCTGTGTTGCACTTGTTATTATAATTCATCAATATAAAAATACATTATTATAGTTGAAGAATTATTTTTGATTTATGAGATAGTCCCTATTAAGACAACCTGTAAAGTTTAATCGTTTCTTTCAGCATTTTTGAAATTAAAAAACCGTTTCTTAAAGAATAAGTATACATTTCTGAATATGTATAATTCGATTCTATCTGTTTTTCCTATAATTTTAAAATGATTTTTAGATGAATAAAATAAAAAAAACACTGAATATAATGAAAAAATTAAAACTGATAATAGTCATTGCGAAAAAATAAAGAAAAATAAAAAAAATTTCCGATTATGAATTTTGAAATTTTATTTGAATAATTTAAAGTTATATATGGTTTGATTTTAAAATAAAAAAATATACTTTTTATTATTGACTTTTTAAAGAAAAAGGGGTATAACTTAAGTAAGAATAATAACTGAATTATTTGGATGAAGGGCACGGGAGAGACTCTGTCAGAGGAGCACCGAAGGTACAAGTCGGCAATCTGCAATTGTTGATGAAATTCTCAGGTAAACGGACTGTGTTTGGACAAAACTCTGGAGTTATTTATAACAGGGAGAATGCAGAAGTGTTTTCCTATTTTTGATTTTATAGCAGGGAATAATTTTAATAAGGAGAATTGGAAGTGAAACTATTAACAAATAATCCGAAATTTCTAAATTATGAAAATAAAAATGTAGAAGTGGATTTCAGAGACGTAAGTTATTTGGATATACTTGAAGCAGCACGTGATTATGTACATAAAAATTATGAAATACTTACTCACCCGTTGTATGGAAGTGTAAAACCGAATGAAACTCTTTACAGATCAATAGTTTTGGAATTTAAAGATGTTTTGGATGTTAATTCGGTTAATTTAATATCTTATGCAATAGAAACTTTTATAAAATTCCGGAAAAATAAAGAAACACCGTTATGGCAGGAAACGGTAAAAGAAGATTTCAGTGTTATAGATCACGACCTGATTACCAATGCTATAGAAAGAATAGTCAAGTAACAGATTAAAAAATTAAGGAGGCTGATTATGGCGGAACATTTTGACCTGATAATTATAGGTTCAGGACCGGCAGGTTTATCTTCGGCATTGTATGCATCAAGAGGAAGATTAAAAACATTAGTTTTGGAAAAAGGACAGAACGGAGGTCAGGCGGCAATTACCCACCTGATAGAAAATTATCCGGGATCCATTGAAAATCCTACAGGACCGAATTTGACTGCAAGAATGTTGGAGCAGTGTAAAAGTTTCGGTACTGAAGTAAGAAAAGAAGAAGTTGTAGAAGTGGATTTTTCAGGCAAGGAAAAAATTGTTAAATGTAAAGATACAGAATACACAGCAAAAGCAGTAATAATAGCTACAGGAGCTACTCCGAGAAAATTGGACGCTCCGGGAATAAAAGAGCTTTCAGGAAAAGGTATTTCATACTGTGCAACATGTGATGCCGACTTTTTTAAGGAATTGGAAGTATATGTAGTAGGTGGAGGTAACAGTGCCATTGAAGAAGCTATTTTCCTTTCAAAATTTGCAAGACAGGTTCACATAGTTCACATGCTGGATCATTTCCAATGTGAAGGAATTACTCTGGAAAAGGCTAAAAATACTCCTAATATAGATATTAAGACGAGGACGGTAGTTCAGGAAGTAAAAGGAGACGGTATTCTGGAGTCTATTGTTTTCAAAAATCTGGATACTGAAGAAGTATATGAAATTGAAGCTGATGAAGAAGACGGAACAATGGGACTGTTTATATTCATAGGTTATACTCCTCAGACGGAACTGTTCAAGGGAAAAGTTGAACTTGATCAATACGGATATATAGTTGCAGGAGAAAACACTGAAACAAATGTTCCGGGAGTATTCGTAGCGGGAGACTGCAGAATCAAGGAAGTACGTCAGGTGGTTACGGCTGCTGCAGACGGTGCTGTTTCTGCAATAATGGCTGAAAAGTACATAAGTGAACACTTTGAATAATTCATTGTAATTTATATTTGTCAAAGAGAAATAAATATCGCTAAATAATAAGTTTTATATATATTATTTAAAATACACGGAAAGGAGGGAAACAAATGCTGGAACTGGATAAGGACACTTTTGAAACTGAAGTGCTGCAAGCGGAAGGATATGTATTTGTAGATTTTTGGAGTGAAGGATGTGAGCCGTGCAAAGCTTTAATGCCGGAAGTTCATAAATTGGCTGAAAAGTATGACGGTAAAATGAAGTTTGCTGCTTTGGATACTACAAAAGCAAGACGTCTTGCTATTAAACAGAAAGTTTTAGGACTGCCTACTTTAGCAGTTTACAAAAACGGCGAAAAGCTTGAAGAAGTAACAAAAGAAAATGCGACTATAGAAAATGTGGAAGCATTAATAAAAAAATACTTATAATTAATTATTGTTTTAATTATTTTAAAAGTAAGGGAGGAATCGAATGTGCGTCTTGAATTAGGAGAGATCCATATAAAAGATATCCAGTTCGCTTCAGAATCAAAAATTGAAAACAATATTCTTTATGTTAATAAAGAAGAATTAATTAAAAATATTTGGGATGATGAGGCGATTGTGTCTGTGGATCTTGAAATAGCCCGACCGGGAGAAAGCGTACGTATTACCCCTGTTAAGGATGTAATTGAGCCACGTGTGAAAACGGAAGGTCGTGGAGGAATATTTCCCGGCATTTTATCAAAAGTGGATACTGTAGGAGAAGGGAAAACGACAGCTCTCAAAGGTATGGCAGTGGTAACTACAGGTAAAATTGTAGGGTTCCAGGAAGGAATCATTGATATGACCGGAGTCGGAGCCGAGTATACACCTTTCTCCAAATTGAATAACTTAATTGTTATTGCTGAACCGGCAGAAGGAATAAAACAGCACGAACATGAAAAGGCAGTTCGTTATATCGGATTTAAGGCAGCCAGATATTTGGGAGAATTGGCACGTAACTTAAAGCCTGAAAAAGTGAAAGTATATGAAACAAAACCATTACTTGAACAGATATCCGAATATCCTGACCTGCCTAAAGTAGGATATGTATATATGCTTCAGACACAGGGACTGTTACATGACACTTATGTGTATGGAGTAGATGCCAAACAGATAGTTCCTACACTTCTTTATCCTACGGAAATTATGGATGGAGCGATAGTGAGCGGGAACTGTGTGTCTGCATGTGACAAAAATCCTACATATGTTCATCTGAATAATGGAGTAATAGAAGAACTGTATGAGAAGCACGGAAAAGAAATTAATTTCCTTGGTGTAATCATAACAAATGAAAATGTGTATCTGGCTGATAAGGAGAGATCGTCAAATTGGACAGCAAAATTAACTAAATATTTAGGTCTGGATGCTGTCATTGTTTCTCAGGAAGGATTCGGAAATCCGGATACAGATTTAATAATGAACTGTAAAAAAATTGAAAATGAAGGTGTAAAAACCGTTATTGTAACTGACGAATATGCCGGACAGGACGGAGCAAGTCAAAGCTTGGCCGATGCCGATCCGAAGGCTGACGCGGTAGTAACAGGAGGAAATGCCAATCAGGTAATAGTATTGCCTAAATTGGATAAAGTAATCGGACATATAGATGTAGTAAATGTAATTGCAGGAGGAAATCAGGATTCATTAAGAGAAGATGGAACTGTTGAAGTGGAAATACAGGCAATTACAGGAGCCACAAATGAGACAGGATTCGGATACTTAAGTGCAAAGACATATTAATGTTTTAGTTAAGACTGATTTTCGATTAAATGATCATAAATAATAAACAAAAAATACAATAGGAGGAAAAGATAATGAGTAGTCTTAAAGATAAAAAAATAATTATTATCGGCGATAGAGACGGAATACCCGGCTTAGCTATCGAAGAATGTGTAAAAACAATAGATGGGGCAGAAGTAGTATTTTCATCTACTGAATGCTTTGTCTGAACGGCTGCGGGTGCGATGGACTTAGAAAATCAAAAACGTGTTAAGGAAGCTGCCGATAAATTCGGTGCTGAAAACGTTGTGGTTTTATTAGGTGCGTCAGAAGCCGAAGCTGCTGGTCTAGCAGCTGAAACAGTAACTGTTGGAGATCCTACTTTTGCAGGACCTTTAGCAGGAGTTGCGTTAAATCTTGGAGTATACCATATCGTAGAAGAAGGAGTTAAAAATCAGGTTGATTCCGCTGTTTATGAAGAACAGGTAGGAATGATGGAAATGGTATTGGACGTTGAGGAAATTTCAAAAGAGATGAAAGAAGTACGTGGGGAATAATCCGGTTAAGTAATTAAGGGAGGTAAAAAAATGTCTAAAGTAAAAGTAGTACATTATATAAACCAGTTCTTTGCAGGAGTCGGAGGAGAAGAAAAAGCTCATATAGAACCGGAACTTAGAAAGGAACTTCCGCCAATATCACAACAATTACAGGAACAGTTAGGAGAAGGATTTGAAATAGTAGGAACTGTAGTATGCGGTGACAGCTATTTTAATGAAAATCTGGAAAAAGTACAAATAACTTTGCTGGAAATGATAAAAGGTCTGGACCCTCAGCTGTTTGTTGCAGGTCCGGCATTTAATGCAGGTCGTTATGGAGTTGCTGCAGGAACAGTTACTAAACTTGTTCAGGATAAATTGGAAATACCGTCTGTAACTGCAATGTATATTGAAAATCCGGGTGTGGACATGTATAAAAAAGATGTGTATATTGTCGAAACGTCGGACAGTGCAGCGGGTATGAGAAAAGCTCTGCCGAAGCTCGCAAAACTTGCTCAGAAACTCTCTAAAGGTGAAAAAATCCTTTCACCGAAAGAAGAAGGATATATTCCGAGAGGAGTAAGGGTAAATTTCTTTCATGAAGAAAGAGGATCAAAGCGTGCAGTGGATATGCTCATAAAGAAGATAAAAGGAGAACCTTTTGAAACGGAATATCCTATGCCAGATTTTGACCGTGTTGAGCCTAATGTAGCAGTTAAGGATTTGTCCAAAGCAAAAATAGCTTTAGTAACATCGGGAGGGATTGTACCTAAAGGTAATCCTGATCATATTGAGTCATCTTCGGCGTCAAAGTACGGTGAATACTGTCTGAAAGGATTTGACGATTTAACTGAGGAAACTCATGAAACAGCTCATGGAGGCTATGATCCTGTGTATGCTAATCTGGATTCGGATCGTGTATTACCGGTAGATGTACTGCGTGATTTGGTAAAAGAAGGTGCATTGGGAGAGTTGCATGAGAAGTTTTATACTACTGTAGGTAACGGTACGGCAGTTGCAAATGCAAAGGCATTTGCAGCGGAAATCGGAGCTAAACTGGTAGCTGACGGAGTAGATGCAGTTATACTGACATCTACTTGAGGAACTTGTACACGTTGCGGGGCAACGATGGCAAAAGAAATAGAAAGAGCAGGAATACCTGTAGTTCATATGTGTACAGTTGTACCTATTTCTCTGACAGTCGGAGCGAACAGAATTGTTCCTACTGTTGCAATACCTCATCCGTTAGGTAATCCGGCATTGGAAAAAGAAGAAGAAAAAAAATTAAGAAGAAAATTAGTTGATAAAGCATTAAAAGCACTGACTACAGAAGTAACCAGTCAAACAGTGTTCGAAAATTAATTCTTAGTAATTCAGAAAGGAGATAGGGAAGGGCTGTTCCTTCCCTAAATGAAAAAATATGAATTATCCAGTATTTAAAGGAGCAGGATATGTTTTAGTACATACTCCGGATATGATTGAAAGCGGATCAACATATTCAATAGAAAAAATAACAAATCCTGATTCGGAATTTTTACAAAATATAAAAAATCATATAAGAACATACGAAGAAGTAGTGGATTATTTGCCGAACCAAGTATATATCGGAAAAAAGACTCCTGAAGAGTTGAACACTTATCCGATGCCCTGGTATGAAATAAAAGATCAGAAAGGGGATCGTTACGGAAAATTCGGTCAGATAGTTCCTCAGGATGAATTTCTGGCGATAATGAAATTATCGGATGCTTTTGATTTAGTAAAGTTATCGGAAGAATTTATAAAAGAAGTATTTCCTAAAGTGGAAAAGAACTTTAGTGAGCTGTCTCATTTATTCGGGCAGTTGAAAGGTTCGGATATCAGTGATATGACTGATGCGGATCAGCCGTTAGTTCATGACGGAAAAACTGTAGGATATGTTAAAAGAGCCCACGATGTAGATCCTAACCTGAATTCTCACGTAATGTTTGAAAATCTTGTAGTAAAAGCATCAGGTATAATATCTGCACTGGAACTGTTAAAATCTTCAAAAGTAAATCCGCAGGATATAGATTATGTTATAGAATGTTCTGAAGAAGCGTGCGGAGATGTGAATCAGCGTGGAGGAGGAAACTTTGCAAAAGCCATAGCTGAGGCGGTTAATCTTGTAAATGCTACGGGATCCGATCTTAGAGGTTTCTGTGCTGCACCTACTCATGCGTTAATAAGTGCGGCTGCATTAGTTAAATCGGGTGTTTATAAAAATGTTATGGTAGTTGCCGGAGGAGCAACTGCAAAACTCGGAATGAACGCTAAGGATCATGTAAAGAAAGGAATACCGGTACTGGAAGATGTTCTTGGAGGATTTGCAGTCCTTATTTCGGAAAATGACGGTGTAAACCCGATAATCAGAACTGATTTGGTAGGAAAGCACAATGTGGGAACAGGTTCTTCACCTCAGGCAGTTATATCGGCACTGGTAACTCCAGGATTGGATAAAGCGGGATTAAAAATAACTGATGTGGATGTTTATTCAGTTGAAATGCAGAACCCTGATATAACAATGGCCGCAGGAGCAGGAAATGTACCTGAAGCAAACTATAAAATGATAGGGGCACTGGCTGTATTACGTAAGGAAATGGAAAAGGCCAACCTGAAATCATTTATAGAAGAAAAGGGACTGCCGGGATGGGCACCGACACAGGGACATATCCCTTCAGGAGTACCTTATGTAGGCTTCCTCTGTGATGATCTGACTACCGGAAATAAAAACAGAGCTATGATTGTAGGTAAAGGAAGTCTGTTCTTGGGAAGAATGACAAACTTATTTGACGGTGTATCATTTATAGCTGAAAGAAATACAGGAGTGAAAGCCGAGGAAAGCTCAGTATCTAAAGATGAAATCAAAAAGATAATAGCTGAATCAATTAAAAAACTTGCTCAGAATATTACAGAAGAGTAGGGGTGGTACAATGAGTAAAAAAATAATTTCCGAAGTTCTGATGGAAGTGGCGGAAGCTATTGAAACAGGAAATTTCGGAGAAAAAATAAAAGTAGGAGTAACAACTTTAGGTAGTGAGCATGGTGTCGACAATGTCATAAAAGGTGCACAGTTGGCTAAAAGTGATTTGTTTGACATAGTTTTAATAGGAAAAGGTCATGAAGATTTTAAAAGTTATGAAACTGAATCTGAAGATGAAGCACATAAAATAATGGAAGAACTGCTGGACAAAGGGGAAATATCCTCATGTGTCACTATGCATTACAATTTTCCTATAGGAGTTTCCACAGTAGGTAGAGTAATAACTCCGGGAAAAGGAAATGAAATGTTTATAGCGACTACTACAGGTACATCGGCAACTGACAGAGTGGAGGCAATGATAAGAAATGCCATATACGGAATAGCAACTGCAAAGTCGACAGGGATAAAACAGCCGACAGTGGGAATTATAAATATAGAAGGTGCAAGACAGACTGAAAAAATCCTGCTTGAACTTCAGAAAAACGGTTATGATTTTAAATTTACGGAATCTCAAAGAGCCGACGGCGGTGCAGTAATGAGGGGTAATGATCTGTTAATGGGAACTCCTGATGTAATGGTAACGGATTCATTAACAGGAAATCTTCTTATGAAGATATTCTCTTCATATACTACAGGAGGAGATTACGAAGCTCAGGGATACGGATACGGTCCCGGAGTAGGTGAAAATTATGACAGAAGAGTTTTAATTCTTTCAAGAGCTTCAGGTTCTCCAGTTGTTGCGAAAGCTCTTCAATATGCTTATGAAGTGGCTTTGGGAAAAGTTAACGAAAAAGCGAGAGAAGAGTATAAAAAAGCACAGAATGCCGGATTGGACAGAATTTTTTCCGAGCTGAAAAACAAAAAACAGGATGCAAAACCTGCTGAAGAAATAAAAATGCCTGAAAAGGAAGTTGTAACATCTCAAATTTCCGGTGTTGATATCATGGATCTGGAAGATGCTGCAAAACTCTTATGGAAACATAATATTTATGCTGAAAGCGGAATGGGATGTACAGGGCCTATAATTCTGGTAAGTAAGGAAAATAAAGAAAAGTCTAAAGAAATCCTGAAAACGGAAGGATTATTGTCATAAAAATAAATTATTCATAGAAAAAGAACCTATAAAAATCAAGGTTATTATAGGTTCACTTTTTAAACGTTATTGAAATTACAGTATGCGTTTATGTGAATATTAGTTAAAAAATTAACAATGTCTCTGTATGGACTTACGGGAGTCACAAATATTACTATAGATATTTTAATATTTACACATAACTGAATGATGAATTACAATATAATGTAAATTTTACTTGCAGAAAAAATTTTAGAACTGTCGTTTTTCCATACATGAATTTAATGAGTTTATGTAGGGAGTGAAGGATATGGGCTATGAACAGTTGGTACAACTGATAAATACAATAAATGATTTTATTGCCAGTAATATTTTAATGTGGGGGTTATTGGGAGCAGGAGCATTTTTAAGTATTATTTTAGGTTTTCCCCAAATAACAAAGTTTCCGAGAGCTTTCGGAATAGTATTCGGCGGATTATTTAAAAAACAGAAAAGTTCAAAAAAAGGATCCATGTCTTCGTTTCAAGCACTTGCCACTGCCATTGCAGCACAAGTGGGAACGGGGAATGTCGCAGGAGTTGCGACAGCCATAACGGCAGGAGGTCCAGGAGCGATTTTCTGGATGTGGGTTTCAGCTTTTCTCGGAATGGGAACTATTTTTACTGAGGCTTGTCTGGCTCAGAAGTACAGAACTAAAATTAACGGAGAGTTAGTAGGAGGTCCGGCTTACTATATATCTTATGGCTTAAAAAAAGCAGGAGTATTCGGTAAGTTTTTAGCAGGATTTTTTGCCGTATCCATAATTTTGGCACTGGGTTTTATGGGAAATGCAGTTCAGTCAAATTCCATTGCATCGGGAATTAAGGGAATAAGCGGACTGGAAAATATAAATGCAGGGATAATAGGAGTTATAGTGGCAGTTCTTGCAGCATTGATATTTGTCGGTGGTATGCAAAGAATAGCTAAATTTGCCGAACTTGTAGTTCCTGTTATGGCGGCTGTATATATACTTGCAAGTATTGCAGTTCTGTTTATATTTCATGATAAGGTTATTCCTACACTTATGTGGATATTGAAAAGTGCTTTTACTCCTAACGCCGCAGCAGGAGGTATTATAGGAGCTGCAGTAAAATCAGCAGTTCAGAAAGGTATTGCAAGAGGTTTGTTTTCAAATGAAGCGGGAATGGGGTCTACTCCACATGCCCATGCGGTAGCACATGTTAAACATCCAGCAGAACAGGGACTGTCAGCCATAGTAGGTGTATTTATAGATACTGTGGTAGTATGTTCGGCTACAGCGTTGTCTATTCTTGTAACAGGAGCATATAATGTTCAGGGAGCTGACGGGAAGTATCTCAAAGGAGCTCAGCTTACTCAGGGAGCTTTTAAAATATCCTTTGGAGAACCTGGAGCGGTTTTACTGGCAGTCTGTCTTGCGTTTTTTGCGTTTACGACTATAATAGGATGGTATTATTTTGGTGAGTCCAATATTAAATATTTATTCGGAAAATCGGCCTTACTTCCATATAGAATAATAGTGATAATCTGTATAATAATCGGATCATTACAGGAAGTGGAATTAGTATGGTCTTTAGCTGATATTTTCAACAGTCTGATGGTTCTTCCGAACTTAATAGCTATTGTCTGGCTATCATTTGAAGTTAGAGCATTATTGAAAGACTACAACAAGAAATATACAGAAGGAGATGTACATTACGATTACAAAGATGAATAGATTCAAATAATTCATTGTACCTGTTGCTGTTAATCGGACTTAATACAGGGACAATGACAATGAATATAATTGTATTAATATTACACAGGGAGGTAATATCTGATGAAATTAGAATTAGGAAAAATCAAAATAAACGATATTCAGTTTGCAGACAGAACTTATGTGGAAAACCATATTCTTTATGTAAATAAGGAAGAAGTTGAAAAACTGGTTCTGGAAGACGATAAACTTATAGGCTGTAAACTTGATATAGCAAGACCGGGAGAAAAAACAAGGATAACACCTGTAAAGGATGTAATAGAGCCCCGTGTTAAAGTAAGCGGCGGCGGAGAAATGTTTCCGGGAGTAATAGGAAAAGTCAGTCCTACAGTAGGAGAAGGAAGAACCCATGCTCTTGACGGATGCTGTGTACTTACAGTGGGTCGTATAGTGGGATTTCAGGAAGGTGTAATAGATATGAGCGGTCCTGCGGCGGATTACTGTCCTTTTTCCCAGACGGTAAATCTTTGTGTAGTTATAGAGCCTAAAGAAGGCTTGGAAACACATGTTTATGAAAAGGCTGGCCGTATAGCAGGTCTTAAAGTAGCAGCATTTTTAGGAGAAACAGCGAGAAATCTTGAACCTGACACTTTGGAAGTATATGAAACAAAACCTGTATTTGAACAGGCTGCAATGTATCCGGATCTTCCTAAGGTAGGATATGTTCATATGCTGCAATCTCAAGGACTTTTACATGACACTTATTACTACGGAGTGGATGCGAAACAGTTTGTTCCTACATTTATGTATCCTACGGAAATTATGGATGGAGCAATAGTATCAGGTAACTGTGTTGCTCCTTGTGATAAAGTTACTACATACCATCACTTCCATAATCCTGTTATTGAAGATTGCTACAAACATCACGGAAAAGACATAAATTTCATGGGAGTTATCCTGACTAATGAAAATGTCTTTCTTGCAGATAAGGAACGTCATTCGGATATGGTTGCAAAACTTGCCGAATGGATGGGTCTTGACGGAGTTATTATAACTGAAGAAGGCTATGGAAATCCTGATACGGATCTTATGATGAACTGTCGTAAGGTTGAAAGAAAAGGAGTTAAAGTAGTCCTTGTAACAGATGAATTTCCAGGAAAAGACGGAAAATCACAGTCGCTTGCCGATACTTGTGAAGAAGCTACTGCACTTGCTTCATGCGGTCAGGGAAATGCTACTTTACAGTTTCCTGTTATGGATAAAATAATAGGAACTATGGAATATATAGAAAGTCAAATCGGCGGTTGGGCAGGATGTGTCAACGAAGATGGATCATTTGAAGCAGAAATTCAAATTATAATAGCATCTACAATAGCAAATGGATTTAATCGTCTTGCTGCAAGAGGATATTAAGGAGGATGAAAACTATGAAAAAATATAAAGTAGTACATTATATAAATCAATTTTTTGCCGGTATCGGTGGAGAAGAAAAAGCCGATCATAAACCTGAAGTAAAAGAAGGTGCAGTAGGTCCGGGAATGGCACTTCAGACTGCATTGGGTGATGATTATGAAGTAGTTGCTACAATAATATGTGGAGATAATTACTTTGGTGAAAATTTAGAAAAAGCTACTGAAACTGTTTTGGAAATGATAAAAAAATTCTCCCCTGATGTCTTTGTAGCGGGACCTGCATTTAATGCAGGACGTTATGGAGTAGCATGCGGAACTGTGTGTAAAGCTGTGGATGAAAAACTGGGAATTCCTGTTATTACTGCAGCATATGAAGAAAATCCGGGAGTGGATATGTTCCGTAAAGATGTTATTATAGTTAAAACCGGAAATTCGGCAGCTGATATGAAGAAAGCAATTGAAGGGGTTGCAGCCCTTGTCAAGAAAATGGCAAAAGGTGAAGAAATATTAGGACCGTCAATTGAAGGATATCATGAAAGAGGAATAAGGGTTAATTATTTTGCCAATGAAAGAGCTTCAGCAAGAGCTGTGAAAATGCTCATTAAAAAAATGAAAGGCGAGGAATTTGAAACGGATCTTCCTATGCCTAAATTTGACAGGGTGAATCCTGCAGATCCTGTAAAGGACATTAAAAAGGCTAAAATAGCTATAGTAACTTCAGGAGGAGTTGTTCCTACAGGGAATCCTGATCATATAGAATCTTCAAATGCTACAAAATACGGTTCTTATTCAATAGAAGGATTGAGCGAACTGTCGGCAAAAGATTTCACTACAATCCATGGAGGATATGACCGTCAGTTCGTTATGGAAAATCCGAATCTTGTAGTTCCCCTTGATGTATTGAGGGAAATGGAAAAGGACGGAGAATTCGGAGAACTTTATAATACTTTCTATTCTACAACAGGTACCGGAACGGCTACCGGTTCAGCTGCAAAGTTCGGAACTGAAATAGGGCAGAAACTCATAGATGAAAATATAGATGCAGTAATTCTTGTTAGTACTTGAGGTACTTGTACACGTTGCGGTGCAACGATGGTAAAAGGAATTGAAAAGTATGGAATACCTGTAGTTCATATGGCGACAGTTGTTCCGATTTCAATTACAATAGGTGCCAACAGAATCATTCCGGGTGTGGGAATACCGTATCCTCTCGGTGACCCTACACAGGGTGAGGAAGATTCCAAGAAAATACGTAAACGTATGGTCAGAAGAGCTCTCAAGGTGTTGCAGACTCCTGTCACAGAGCAGACTGTCTTTGAAAAGGATGATTTTTAGGATTTAAAACTAAAAAAATAGCAGGAGGAATCGGTATATGATAGAGGATAAGCAGTTAGTAAACTGGAAAAGGGTTGTAATACTTGCGGGAGCAGTTATTGCATTTACTATCGGTTCGGGATTTGCAACAGGACAGGAGATAATACAGTATTATACAGCTTACGGAATGAAAAGTCTCCTTGTTATTGCGGTTTTTCTGGTGACATTTCTATATTACAACTTCAGCTTTGCGAAAGCGGGTTCTGAACAGAAATTTGAAAAAGCCAATGATATATATAAATATTATTGCGGAAATTATATAGGCACATTTTGTGACTATTATTCGACACTATTCTGTTATATGTCATTCTGGGTAATGGTCAGTGGAGCTGCATCGACACTTAATCAGGCGTACGGATTGCCGATTTGGATCGGAGCAACTGCACTGACTGTCATAACAGTTATAACTGTTGTAGGAGGATTGAATTCACTTGTGGATGCCATAGGTATCGTCGGTCCTATAATAGTGGTTCTATGTATTGCAATCGGTCTTATTACATGCATAAGAGACGGCGGCAGTATTCCCGAAGGACTGGAAATTATAAAAAATTCGTCTTATGAAGGAGCGGCAGCAGGTGAAAGCATTAAAAATGCAGGAGCAAACTGGCTCATATCAGGACTATCCTATTCAGGGTTTGTTCTTTTATGGTTTGCAAGTTTTACTTCGGCACTTGCCTCCAAAAACAGTAAAAAAGATCTTCATTACGGTATAATAGGTGGAACATTTGCAATATGCATAGCTATAGCACTTGTCTCCTTTGCACAAATTGCAAACATAAATTTAGGTGAAAACGGTGTATATGTATGGAATGCGGCGATACCTAATCTGATACTTGCAACGAAAATTTGGAAACCTTTTTCTGCAATATTTGCAATGGTTGTATTTTCAGGAATATACACTACCGCAGTACCTTTACTTTATAATCCGGTATCCAGATTTTCCGAAGAAGGAACATCGAGATTTAAAGTACTCACTATATTACTTGCTTTGATAGGCTTAATAGTAGGACTTTTCCTACCTTTCAGAGTTCTTGTAAATATAATATATGTTTTAAACGGTTATGTGGGAGCAGTTCTTATATTGTTCATGCTCTGGAAAAATTTTAAAGACTTCAGTAACAGAAAAAAGTAGTATGAAATCATTCATAAAAGAGATAAAATTTTATATTTTAATATTGAAAAAACTTCCTGCCAACAGGAGGCAGGAAGCTTTTTCAAATGTGGCTTCTTTTGAAATTATTCTCACAACAGAAAGTTATTGAAATATAAAATATCATAAGAAATGTAATAAATATTAATATTTATGTACATATAGAATATAAAGAGGAGAATGCTCATGTGGAATCTGGAAAAAGCATTACTTATTACTAATAATGATAAAGTTTATGAAAAATATAAGAATGTGCTGCAATGTATTCTTGTGGAAAAATATGAAGAAGTTCTTGTCAAAGTAAGGGATTTTGTATATGACAGGCATATTCTCTTGACGCACCCTCAGGCATCGAGTCTGAAACCGAACCAGACTCCCTACAGATCGGTAATGGTCTATCCTAAAGGTGAAAAAGAGGATAATACAAAAGATATACTTCTTATAGAAAAATGTATGGAAACTTTTAGGCAGTGGCAGGATATAGCCTGTACACCTGAAGATTACAGGAAAAAAGTGGCGGAGGATTTTAAGACTATAGATTTATCAGTAATAGATAATATAATTCCACGTATAATTTAGATATAAATAATTTTATATAAAATGAGGAAATTCGTACTGAAAAAGTAATAAAGCTAAAAGGCTGTTCAATATATCGGATATAATATGAACAGTCGGGCAGTAAAAATTTACAAAAAATAAAAGAAAAGGAGATGTGTGATTTAATATTATAGTTTTGAAAATATAAAAATCATACAAAGAGATATGAGTGAAAAAACAAAAGACAATTCAGTTTATATAATTTCAGTCTCCGTTATAACTATTGTTGTATTATGTGGGCTTATATTTCCGAAAGGTTTTGAATCATTCGGAAATATGCTCCTGAAGGGAATAGTTCGTAATTTCGGCTGGTTTTATACAATAGCAATGACGTGTTTCATAGTATTTGCTGTTTGGATAGCATATTTCAGTAAATATAAGGATATGAAATTAGGTCCTGATGATTCCAAACCTGAATACAGTAATATTTCATGGTTCGCCATGCTGTTTTCTGCAGGAATGGGAATAGGACTGGTTTTCTACGGTATATATGAACCTCTGTATCATTATGTAAATCCTGTAGGTTATGAGTCAATGTCGGTTGAAGCTGCAAAATTTTCTATGACTAAATCATTCCTTCACTGGGGATTGCATCCATGGGCAAACTACAGTATATTAGGTCTGGGACTTGCGTATATGCAGTTCAGAAGAAATAAACCAGGATTGATAAGCAGTCTTTTCATACCGCTGATAGGTGAAGAAAGAGCAAACGGATATATCGGAAAATTAATCGATGTACTTGCAATATTCGCTACAGCAGCAGGAATGGCTACTTCACTGGGATTGGGAACGTATCAGATAAATAGCGGTCTGAACTTTATGTTTAAAGTTCCTGAAAGTCCTGCCGTACAGATAGGAATAGTAGTAGTTATTACTATTATATATACATGGACAGCTGTAACAGGTATCGATAAAGGTATAAAACTGATTTCAAATCTGAATATGGTTCTGGTTGTAGCTTTACTCGGACTTTCGATTATATTCGGACCGACTATCGATATTCTTAATATTTTCGGAGAAAGTACAGGTAACTATCTGCAAAGCTTACTGTCAAACACATTTGAAATAGGAGCTTTCAGTAAAACTGACTGGTACGGATTATGGACTTTATTTTACTGGGCATGGTGGATTGCATGGGCACCATTTACAGGAACTTTCATAGCGAGAATTTCAAGAGGACGTACTATTAAGGAATTTATAAGCGGTGTACTTATTGTACCGTCAGTAGTGTCGTTTTTCTGGTTTTCAATTTTCGGAGCAATTGACTTTTCAATGGAAAAGGAAGTTCTTATACAGGCTGCAAACAATGCGTCAACAGCATTCTTTATTGTTATAAATAATATAACATTAGGAAATGTGATATCTGTAATAGCTATAGCTTTACTGTTTACATTCTTTATTACTTCGGCAAATTCGGCAACATTCGTTTTAGGAATGTTATCACATAACGGTGATTTGAATCCGCCTAACTCAAAAAAATTAGTATGGGGAATCGTACAGTCAGCTTTGGCATTATCATTAATGGTAGGATCGGCAAACGGTCTGACAATGTTACAGACAATATCTATCGTGGCGGCTTTCCCATTTGCGTTTATAATGCTGCTTACCATAGTGTCAATAATTAAAGCATTAAAAGAAGATGATCAATTTAATCAATTAAAATAATAATTTTAGGAGGAACAGATGAAAAAATTAAGAATCCACAATTTTCATGTAGAAGATGTTGTATTTGGAGACAAGACAAAATATGAGAATAAAGTTTTGTACATAAACAAAGAAGAAGCTATAAACTTCATAAAAGAAGATAAGCACATTACTAATGTAGATATAGAAATAGCAAAACCGGGAGAAGATATACGTATCGTTCCTGTTAAGGAAGCTGTAGAGCCGCGTGCAAGAAAAGACGGAAGAGCTACATTCCCTGGAGTAACAGGGGAACTTTCTCCATGCGGTGAAGGAGAACTGTATGCTCTTAAAGGAGTTTCCGTACTTGGTGTAGGTATGCACTGGGGATCATTCGGAGACGGTCTTATCGATATGTCGGGAGAAGGTCAGAAATATACTATATACGGAGAACTTATAAATATATGTATAGTTGCAGATACTGATGAAGAATTTGAAAGACATGAACAGCAGAAAAAGAACAGAGCAATAAGATGGGCAAGTCATAAATTTGCTGAATATCTTGCTAAATCAGTGTTGGATGAAACTTCAAATGATATAGAAGAATACAACTTTGAAGCTGTAAGAAACAGAAATGCGGATTTGGAAAAATTACCAAGTGTAGTACTTGTAATGCAGCCGCAATCACAAATGGAAGAAATGGGATATAACGATCTTATATACGGATGGGATTTAAACCATTATGTACCGTCATTTGTAAATCCTAATGAAATACTTGACGGAGCTATTATATCAGGATCATTTATGCCTGCTTCATCTAAATGGTCAACATATGATATGCAGAATTTCCCTACAATTAAAGAATTATACAATGAACACGGTAAATCTATAAACTTCTTGGGAGTTATACTTTCAAACCTGAACGTTTCATTGGAACAGAAAGAAAGATCAGCAATTTTCGTAGCTAATTTAGCAAAAGCTTTAGGAGCTGATGGTGCTATAGTTACAGAAGAAGGATACGGAAATCCGGATACTGACTATATCAGATGTATAGTTGCACTGGAAGATGTAGGAGTTAAAGTTGTAGGTATAAGTAATGAATGTACAGGTAGAGACGGTGCGAGCCAGCCTTTAGTTGTGCTTGATGAAAAAGCGAATGCACTTGTTTCCACAGGAAACGTATCCGAGCTTATAAAACTTCCTGCGGCTAAAAGAGTTATAGGAGAGCTTCAGTCACTGGCAAGAGACGGTTTATCAGGAGGATGGGCTCATGATGAAATATTAGGATCAAGTGTAAAAGAAGACGGATCCATTATTATGGAAAACAATGCTATGTTCTGCGGTGATGCTATAGCAGGATGGTCTGTAAAAACTATGAAGGAATTTTAAGATATTTAAAAAAATATAAAACTCATTATATAGGAGGAAAAGAAAATATGAAAAAAGCAATTCTTTATATAAATCAATTTTTTGGAGGAATAGGAGGAGAAGATAAAGCTGATTATAAACCTGTATTACAGGAAGGAGTTGTAGGTCCGGGAATGGCTTTCAACGCAGCAATGAAAGAAGCTCAGATAACTCACACAATTATTTGCGGTGACAACTATATGGGATCAAATAAAGACGAAGCCGTAGCTGAAATAATGAATTTAATAAAAGATCTTGAATTTGATGTATTTATAGCAGGACCTGCGTTCCAAGCCGGAAGATATGGAGTAGCGTGCGGAAATATATGTAAAGCAATTAAAGAAAAGTATAATGTTCCTGTAGTAACTTCAATGAACGTTGAAAATCCAGGTGTAGAAATGTTCAAAAAGGAAATACCTGTATTTGAAGGCGGACGTTCAGCAGCTTCTATGAAAAATGATGCTGAAGCAGTTGCAAAATATGTAGATAAGGTTCTTAGAAATGAAGAAGTGGGAGGAGCTGAAGAAAACGGTTATTTCCCAAGAGGAATAAGACATCAGGTATGGCTTGATTCAAAAGTAAGTGCTGCTAAACGTGGTGTGGATATGCTTGTTAAAAAGCTTAAGGGAGAAGAGTTCCAAACTGAACTGCCGATACCTAAAAAAGATTCTGTTCCTGTTGCAGCACCTATAAAAGACCTGAAAAGTGCTAAAATTGCAGTTTTAACAACAGGAGGTATCGTTCCTGTGGATAATCCGGATAGAATACAGTCTGCATCTGCGACAAGATGGGGAAGATACGATATATCCAAAATGGATAGACTTAAGTCAGGAGAATTCAAAACTATCCACGCAGGATTTGATCCGGCTGCTGCCGATAATGATCCTAACGTAATCGTTCCGTTGGATGTAATGAAAGACTTACTGAAAAAAGGTGTTTACGGAAATCTGCATGATTATTTCTACAGTACTGTAGGTACAGGAACTACTCAGGCAGAAGCTTCAAGAATGGGTAAAGAAATGCTGGAACATTTAAAAGCCGATAATGTAGACGGTGTTATAATGGTTTCCACTTGAGGTACTTGTACACGTTGCGGTGCAACGATTGTTAAAGAAATCGAAAAAGCTGGAATACCTATAGTACAGATGTGTAACCTTGTACCGGTTGCCCTTACAGTAGGAGTAAACAAAATAGTACCTACTATATCTATCCCTTATCCTCTGGGAGATCCTGCAACATCTAAGGAAGAGCAGTATGAATTGAGAGAACATAGAGTTTCAGTGGCATTAGATGCATTAACTAAAGAAATAGACGGTCAGACTGTATTTAAAGTATAAGAAAATACGTAACAAAACAGAGAAAGCTGTTTCAGTTAAAAATTCAGTTTGAAATATATTACGACTAATATTTTCATGCTCCCGCTTAATCACGGTATTTTTATTCGATAATTGTGATTATGCGGGAGTTTTAAAAAATATAATTTTTATTTTGAGAAAACTCTTCTATAAATAAGGATTTATCGGAGGAAAGCAAATGATAAATAAAATAATCAGAAATAATAGAAACAGAATAGAAAATAAAAAACCGGATATCCGTATGGGAATTATTGCGTCAGTTCTTGCAGGGATGTGTTACGGGCTTTATTCGGCATTTATTTCGGTAGGAATGAACAGGGAAATCTGGAGTGAATGGAAAGGAATAAATACTTTACTGTCGGAATTTGTAATTATTTACATTGTAGGAGTACTGGGAGCTACTTTAAATGATTTGATAAGTGCAGTATATTATTATAATTCATCATATGAAATAATTTGAGTCGCGATTTTTTGGTTCGGAGCTGTCCTATAAGGTATAAAAATATATTTAATCATAAATCTTATATATTTTTCTATTTTTATAAAAATAGTAAAAATAAATATCTTTTAGTTTTTAAAAATATATAATATTTATAATTAGAGAATTATTTTTGATTTATAAGACAACCCCTGATAATACTTTGCTAAGCTTTTTCAAAAAGCGTAGAAAAAATGGTAACAGGAATGTGAGGGCAACAACGCCCCCTCACGGAAAAAACTTATTTTTCACAGGAAATTTTAATTAGCTATTCCCCATTTTCCGTTAACTTTTTCAAATATATAGGATTTAACCTGTGTTTTAGTCTGTTTTATAGTTTTAAGCTTGTTTCCTAGAACTTCTCCTAATATTTCGGAATATGCCGAAAAAGCTTTTTCTGCTTCCTTTCGGGATGTTATTTTATTTTTCCATTGTTCCAAATTGTAGCCCATCTTTTTTTCAACTCTTTCTTCAACAGTATTTCTTATTGTTTCAATATCTTTTTCAGAAATCAGATTTATATCTTTTACTTCGCCTTTTAATGTAACTTCTGCTTTTGTGTTTGAAATATATTCTATTTTTTCTATTTTTACAGAACTTCCGACATTGTTTTGTGCTATGGAATTTCCCAAAGCTATAGCGGAGTTATAAAGAAACAGTAAATCTCCCGTTTTTTCAAAGTGTTCCAGAGAATACAGTTTTGCCATTTTTCTGATACCTTCTGTCGAGGAAAACTCAGTTACTGATTTTTCAAGCTCAACATTTTCCTTTTTAAATGTTTCTTTTGAATAATTTACAAGAGGACCTCTTATTACAGTATATTGTGCTGCAAAAC
>JAUNKI010000201.1 GCA_030532815.1 Leptotrichiaceae bacterium | reverse complement strand
AAAAGCTTGGCAAAGGAATTGGAGATATTACAGGTATTGGGCAAAATTCTCAAAATAATTATCCTTACAATGTGATGTCAAAAAATGTACAACAGCAAAAAGAAGCTTTAAAATTAATAGACCATGGTTTAGAAAGTTTATTAGGTCAATTACAAGGAGTAAATTTATTATCAGAAACAGGTTCAATGAGTGAAGCAACAAGAAGTAATGCTTATAATTCAGGAAGAGTAAATTCTGAGATAAAATCAAAAAATTTTGAAAATCTTCAAAGTCCTTTTAAAACTAGAGATAAATATATTAGTAATTATATAAAAGAGCTTGAAAATTTGAATAGAAATAATACAAATAAAATATTAGAATCATATATGGATTCTGAAAAAATTAAATTAGGGTCTAAAAATTAGAATAGTTTATATAAATTTATAAAAGTAAATGGAGATGATATAGATGAAAAAATTAACGATATTGATGATATTGATAGTAACAGTTTTAAGTTGTACAGCAGAAAATAGAGCATTATGGGATGAAGTTCAAAGAGAAAAAAAAGAAAGAGGGGGGGGTGTTATCGAGATCCATACTCTGGAAATATACATTGCGGCTATAGAAGATAAAGAAATTAATTTAAAGTAAAAAGTATAGGTGAATTGTCAAATCAAGTGCAACACCTAATGAAAGTAATCGAAAAATACTTCATTAGGTGTTTCATATTCTAAGCACTTTCTTGGTCTGTTATTCATTAAATCTATATTTGATGCTAATTCTTTCTCTTTTCCTTTTTTTATACAATGGAACTTTTAAATCATAGGGAGCTTCTCTATTGGATATTTGTTCAGAAGACCAACGAGCTTTTTTTTTCCTGTATATATTCCTTAACTTTATCGTCTATTTTACTTGTTCTGTGACATTTCAATCTTCTTTCATTATATTTATCATTAGCATCAATAGGAAAGTAATTGTTAGATTTTTCATCATTATTGTCAGTTTCTGTAGAATTACGTTTTATTTCTCTTGAAATAGTACTAGGAGCTCTTTATTAAAGCTTTAGCTATTTTTCTTATTGATATACCCAAGTTAATAAATTGATGTATACAACTTCGCTCATTTGTGGTAAGATGTTTGTAACTCATAGAATTACCTCCGTTAAATGTTTTATTTGGTACTTACATTTTAACTATAGAAGTGAATTCTATGAGTATTTTTTCTGTGTTGCACTTGTTATTATAATTCATCTACCTTATAAAATATCCTTTTTATAAGTTTTACCATATTATTTTTTTCTACTCTCACACATATTGTATAATCTATTAATATAAATTTATATTTTATATTTATTCATATTATTTTTTTCAACTAAAAAAGTTTTATTAATATTTTGATTGTTCCTTCATAAAATTTATTATGAAAAACTTGTTTTATATACTTTAAATAAAGGGCTTTAGAATGTTTTTGAAAAAATTGACAATTAACAGTTTTTCATGATATATATAAATTATAAAAACAAAAATTTTCATAACATTAAAAAATGTTTAAAAAAATAAAATGTAGAAAAGAGGGAAAGATTGTGGATACGGAAAAAAAGGAAATGTTGGAAAAAGAGATTATGAATTCAAGAAGGCTTAAGCCTACGGCTAAAGAAAAGGAAATTGTAAGAGAACGGATAAAAAAAGCATTTGAAGGAATGGGAATGAGCAGTGGACAGACGAAATTAACCAGTTCTAAAAATCAGGAAATGAAATCTACAATTAAAAAAACCAAAACACCGAGGGAAAACGGTTTATTAAATAATCCCAATATAACAATGGATGAAAGAAAAAAAACTGTAAGAGAAAAAATAAGAAAAGAATTTGAGGGAGCACCTGATTTAATTAAAATGCTTGAAACTGCAACTAAGGAAAAAGCCAGAAATGAAACAAAGAAAATATTAGATCAGCAGGAAAAAAGGCAAAAGCAGAAAATTTTTTTAGAAATGATATCAGGAATGAAACTAAGCGAGGGAACAATATCAAACAGAGTGGAAATGTCCGATAAAGGAATTTATGAAAATTTTAAAAATGAATTGGAAAAAGAAAA
>JAUNKI010000200.1 GCA_030532815.1 Leptotrichiaceae bacterium | reverse complement strand
TTTACATAAATGAAAATGCAGATGAGAATACAGTAAGGTCAGGAATAGCAAGAGAGTGGGGGATACGTGACAGGTTTGAAAAAGGGAAGGCAAAGCCTAATGCTGAAGGAGATTTAAAAGCAACAGTAGCAGGAGAAATAGCTTACAGTGAAATAGAAAACAGATTAAAAGGAAAAGGCGGCAAAAGCATAAATCCTGAAGACTTTGATTATGCAGTATTTGACTCTGATAGTGAGATTACAAGTGATGCAGTATTATCAGGAGCTGACGGAAGATATTCAAATACATCTAAAAATCAACTTTCACCAAAGATTAAAGAAAAAATAAATGAAGCGAACTTTATTTTAGGAAGAAACTATCAAGGAAGATACACAGTAAAAAATGGAGTAATAATTTTTAATGACAGTGAAAGTAAAAGTAAATTTGAGAAAGAAGCTAAGCGATTAGGAGTACTAAAGCACTTTAAAACAGATGTAAAGAATTTAATGAAGGCTGAAAATGTAACAAATTTAACAGAACTAAGAGAATATCAGTCAATGATGGGAGATATCCCAAAGGGAACCAAAATAGTTTTAAGGTATGAAAATAAGGATATAGTATTTAATTCGTTTAAGGACTTTATGAGTGAAACACCTGAAGAAAGTGCAATGATAAAGTTTTATTCAGAAAAAATAAATAATGAAAAAGACTCAGAGAAAAGAGATAAGTTTGAAAAGGAACAGAGTGAACTGATAAGGTCAATTCAATTAAGAAAAGCTCCTTTAGGAAGAATACCGACGAGTGGAGATTTGGCACAAAGTGCGATAAGCTATGAAAAAGGGAAACTGATAGTAGACGGAGAAAGGTACTATAAGGAAGCAGAGCTGTCGAAAATAGCAGCGACTTCAAGTTTTATTGAGACGATGGACAGGATAAAAGGTAATATAACTCAAAGTAAGAGTAAAACACCTAAAGTTTTAGAAAAGCCGTCAGAATCTGTTAAAAAAACTACAGGGGATACATATGTAAAAAAAGATAGCAGATTTATAAATGACGGGACACCCGGAGGGACAGTAAAGCTGGAAAGTCAGACGATAGGGAATGCAGATTTAGAAGTCAGAAAGATAACGAATACATCAACGGGAGAATCGCTAATAGAAGTATTGGATAAAGGAACGGGAACAGTTTACAGAAAAAGCAATATAGGTGCTACAGCAACAAATGTTCCTTTATTGACTGATAAAACAGGAACAAAGATTATTGTAACAGAGAATGTGAAGAATACATCAGGCGGACTATTAGGTTATACTAATACTTCAATAGGAGCAGTTACAGCAGGTACGGGAATAAAGAATATAAGTTATAGGATAAATGTAACAAATAAGGAAGAAGCGAAGATAAATCCTGAAGTTATAGAAGTGAATAAAAATACATCAGAAAACAAAAAACAGACAGTAGGACAAAATTATTCACAAGGGAATAACAATAAAAGTAAAGGTTATAAGAAAGAATATAAATTTGAAAGTTCAGAAAGTAAAGGAGAAAATCGGAAGAACATTCAAAGCGGGATTAATAAGGAACTTCATGAAAAGATAAATAATCGGGAAAAAGAACATTATCTAAATTTACAGGCAGATAAAGAAATTGGAAGTATAACAACAAATTATGAAGGATTTAATCATATATCAAAAGGAGAAGTAGAAATGAAGGGGAATAGAGTAAGAGTTACAGGAGGACATTCAACACGCAATGGGATTATAGTAGAGGAAAAATTACAGGAGTTTCCGGGAGGTTCATATGAAGCTAAGATAAAGATACCGGACCCGAATAATCCGGGGAAATATTTATCAAAAACAAATAATAGTGGAAAATCGACTATGTTTCCAGATCATTGGACAGAAAATAGGATAAAAGTGGAGATAGATAATATACTTAAGAATCCTAATAATCATATAAAAGGAGATGTATGGCAAGGAAAAACATCAACAGGAGTAAAAATAAAAGTTATTTATAGAGAAGGAAAAGTTATAACAGCTTATCCAATAAAACCTTAAAAATATGGAGGGAAAATATGAGATTAACTTTGAAATTTAAATATGAAGAGGATAAA
>JAUNKI010000199.1 GCA_030532815.1 Leptotrichiaceae bacterium | reverse complement strand
TGTTAAAAAAAGAAATTTTTTCATCACTAAAACCTCCGAAAATTTTTTTTTATTTGTTTTAACAAATAATGTATTGTATAATATATAATAATCTAATTTTTTAATAAAAAAAGAGTAAAAAAATAATATAGGGGTAAAAAAATGCTGAAAAAAGATAAAGAACGGATTCTCAATATATTCAGATTTAAAAAACCGTTTCCCATTGCTACAATAAATGCCATAGGCCGTCATAAAATAACAGATTTTCAATATTACTATGATAATATGAACCGTTCTGAAGACGGTACATACTGCCTTCTCCAATATACCGTATGCGGTCATGGAGAAATAAAAATTGACGGAAAAACTTACAAAATAGACAAAAATGAAGCATTTTTTGTAAAAATTCCCGGAAAACATATATATTATCTTCCTGAAAATACGTCTTCATGGGAAGTCCTCTATGTTGAATTTTCCCTTGAAGTGGAAGATTTCCGAAAACAGATTACCGAAAGTGTTAATTCTGATATTTTAAAATTTTCTCCCGATTCAAAGTTTGTATCGTTACTATGGAAAACATTCTATGCAGCTACAAGTTATGAAATTCATGATATTTTTGAATGTTCCCGATATGCATACAATTTGATTTTTGAGCTTCTGAATGAATGTACAAAATCTGAAAAAAAGAAAAATTCCGAAGTTACTGAAAATATAAAAAATTATATTAAAAAAAATTATGTAAAACCTGTTTCCATAGAAGATATTTCCAAATATGTAAACCTGTCAAAATTTCATCTGACAAGAAAATTTAAAGAGGAGACAGGAATTTCTCCTGGACAGTATCTCATAAAGACAAGATTGAAAAAAGCAACTTCACTTCTGCTGAATTCAAATCTTACTATTGAGGAAATTTCCGAAAAAGTCGGATTTTCATGCGGAAATTATTTTGCTAAAGCTTTTAAACATAAATTTAATATATCTCCTACAAAATATCGAAATCACTATAAAAATTTCTATAAATTAAATTTTTTATCAAATGAATAAATAAAATTTAAAGAAAGGAGAGTATGATATTTACTTACATATTTAATTATTTATCATACTGTTTGGTAATGAAAAAAACACTTTATTTAATGCGACACGGACAGACGCTTTTCAATTTAAGAAAAAAAATCCAGGGAGCATGTGATTCTCCTCTAACAGATGAAGGAATAAGACAGGCTAAAATTGCAGGTCTGTATTTTAAGGAAAACGGAATTACTTTTGATCATGCTTATTCATCTACACAGGAAAGAGCTTCGGATACACTTGAGATAGTTACGGATTTTAATATGTCCTATGAAAGACTGAAAGGAATTAAAGAATGGAATTTCGGCTTATTTGAAGGAGAAAGTGAGGATTTGAATCCTCCCCATGAACCGAATGAAAGAAGTTACGGAGATTTCTTCGTAAAATTTAAAGGAGAATCTGAAAAAATGGTTGAAAAAAGAGTGACTGAAACGCTGACAGAAATTATGGAAAAAGAAAATCACAACACTGTTCTCGCAGTAAGTCACGGAGCCGCATGCTATGCTTTCCTTCTCCGTTGGGCTCCGGAATTTCCTTTTACCGGTATTCCCAACTGTTCCGTTTTCAAATATGAATATGAAGACGGGAAATTTACCCTTATAGAACTTATAAAACATGATTTCAATAGAGAAATATAAGTAAAAAAACCAACATTCAAATTATTTCAACGAAAGAAATAAGGGAAGGAACGTTAAGAAAAAGCACTCTTTAACGAAACGAGTTTGTGATTTTTTAGTAAATGGAGTGTTTCTGAATTAGAAATAATTTGGGTTGGAAGTTTTTTGTCAAACTTTTTTCCAATTACATTTTTCACCCAGTAAAATTTGAATGTTGAAGAGAACTGAAATATAAAGAAACGGTTTTAAATAAAAGTATAGTTAAATTATAACGGCAATAGAAATATATACTTAAATTATAAGTAAAAGCTCCGGCATTCAAAATTTTACGAAAAAATATGAATTATGCTGCTCGGGAAAACAGCTGTCTGAGCATAGCGAGTTTGCTGTTTTCTAAGCATAATGAGTATTTTTGAGTGATAAAAAATTTTGTAGCCGATAGCAGGA
>JAUNKI010000198.1 GCA_030532815.1 Leptotrichiaceae bacterium | reverse complement strand
TCGCTTTGCTCGGACAGCTGTTTTCCCGAGCAGCATAATTCATATTTTTTCGTGAAATTTTGAATGCCGAAGGAAATAAAAACAGTTTTAAATAAAAGTATAGTAAATTTATAATGATAATATGAGTTGGAAGTTTTTGGTTCAACCTTTTTTTCAAAAAACATAGAAAAATATATTATATCAAAATAATTAATTATTTAAAAAATATATTATATATGCTATAATTCTTTAATAAAATAATGAAAGGAGATAAATAGTATGAATTTTGTTTATATTTCACCGCAATTTCCGAAAACAAACTGGAATTTCTGCGACAGACTTAAACAAAACGGGGTGACAGTATTGGGGATTGCTGATGTATCTTATGACGAGTTGGACGAAAAACTGAAAAATTCCTTAACTGAATATTATAAAGTTTCGTCATTGGAAAATTATGATGAAGTATTGAGAGCAGTGGGATATTTTACTTTCAAATACGGAAAAATAGACTGGCTGGAATCAAATAATGAATATTGGCTGGAGCAGGATGCAAAACTTCGTACGGATTTCAACATAAGCACAGGAATAAAATCCGATGAAATTCTTAATATAAAAGAAAAATCACTTATGAAAACTTCTTATAAAAAAGCGGGGATAGGAACGGCGGCTTACCATATAGTTTCCACATTAAAAGAAGGTAAAAAGTTTATAGAGAAAGTGGGATTCCCTGTCGTAGTAAAGCCTGATAACGGAGTAGGTGCAAGTAATACTTACAGAATAAGAAATGAAAAAGAATTAAAGGAATTTTACGAAAATCGTCCTGATGTGAAATATATTATGGAAGAGTATGTTTCAGGAGATCTTGTTTCTTATGATGCAATTATAGATGCTGAAGGAAACCCCGTTTTTGAATCGGGAATAACATGGGAACCCACAATTATGGACATTGTGAATGAAGGTCTTGATTTATATTACTATGTAAGAAAGGAACTTCCTGAAAAACTTATTGACGCAGGAAGGAGAACTGTCAAAGGTTTCGGAGTAAAGAGCCGTTTTATTCACATGGAATTTTTCAGACTTCTTGAAGATAAAAAAGGATTGGGAAAAAAAGGAGATTACATAGGTCTTGAAGTAAATATGCGGCCTGCAGGAGGATACACTCCTGATATGTACAATTATGCTAATAATACTGACGTATATCAGATATGGGCAGATACGGTAACATACGGAAAAATTGTAAATGTCCCTGCCAATACCGAACTTGAAAAATATTACTGTGTATATGTAAGTAGAAGAGATACGAAAAATTATGTCCATACTCATGAAGAAATTATTGAAAAATACGGTAGTAATCTTGTGATGTATGAAAGAATGCCCGAACTGTATTCGGCAGCAATGGGAAATAATATGTACACTGCAAAATTTTTATCAAAGGAGAAAATGGAGGAATTTGTTAATTTTGTCCATAAAACTCAATAAAATATAAAAACAGAAGGAAAATTAATATTATCAGAAAGAGGTAAATTGATGTATACTGAATACGGAAAAGAATACAGTAATTATTTAAATAAGGAAACGGAATTCAAAAGATACGGAAACAGCGGAAAACCATGTCTTGTTTTTCCTCCTCAAAATGGAAAGTTTCATGATTATGAAGATTTTAAAATGGTCGAAACATTGTCGGAATTTATTGAACAGGGGAAAATACAGCTTTTCTGTGTAGACAGCATTGACAGTGAAACATGGTCGGATAAGGAAGGAGATCCCAGAACAAGAATTGAAAAACAGGAAAATTGGTTTAAGCATATATCCGAAGAATTTATTCCTAAAATCCATGAACTGACGGGCAGAAAGGATATAATAGTGACAGGATGCAGTATGGGAGGGTCACATGCAGGAATTTTATTTTTCCGTAGACCCGACTTATTTGAAACTCTTATTTCATTAAGTGCTGCTTACAATCCGTCAATGTTTTTCGGAGATTATATGGATAATCTTATTTATGACAACTCTCCTGTACATTTTCTAAAAAATATGCCTTCAGATCATTATTATCTGGATTTATACAGACAGAAAAATATAATAATCTGTATAGGGCAGGGAGCGTGGGAAGAAGATCTCATTCCGGGAAACAGAGAAATGGAAGCAATC
>JAUNKI010000197.1 GCA_030532815.1 Leptotrichiaceae bacterium | reverse complement strand
GACCACATTTTCCCTTCCGGATAATGCTCTTCCTATACTTTCAAAAGTTTTCCGACCCATTATTACAGTTTTCCCCATAGTTATTTCTTTAAAATTTTTCAAATCTTCGGGAATATTCCATAACAGTTTGTTCCCTTTTCCTATCTCTCCGTTTTCTCCTATTGCAACTATTATACTAAACATTTCAATCCTTTATTTTTTAAATATATTTATAATTTTACACTGCAACTTCAAATTTTATTACAGGATGACTTTCATAGTCTTCAAGTTTTATATCTTCAAATCTGAGTTCATTAAAAGGTTTGTTTGCAATTACAATTTTTGAAAGCTTTAAAGGCTCCCTTTTTAACTGCTTCTTCAATCCTTCAATATGATTTTCATAAATATGTGCATCAATTATAGTATGCGAAAATTCTCCCGGTTCATAACCGCATTCTTTTGCAATCATCATTGTCAGCAGTGAATAACACGCCAAATTAAAAGGTATCCCCAAAGCTATATCTCCGCTTCTCTGAGTCAGATGACAGTTCAGTTTCTCGCCCAACACATTAAATGCAAATGTATAATGGCAGGGAGGCAGTTTGCTTATTGAAGCATTTCCGGGATTCCATGCCAGTACAATAAGTCTTCTTCCGTTTTTATGATTGGGATTGTTTTTCATTTCCTTTAATGTATCTATTATATACTGTATCTGGTCAAAAACAAGCTGTCCGTTTTCCTCCCTCTTGGTCCATCTGTTATTTTCATCTGTAAAAACTTCTCCGTCAAGGGAAATTTCAGGAACAGGATATCTTCTCCAAAATCTTCCGTAGGCTGTTTCAAGTTTTCCTTCTTCATCTGCCCACGCATCCCATATTTTTGTCTTTGTTCTTAAATTTTTTATATGTTCCTCTCCTGCTAAGTACCAGAAAAGCTCATGCAATATGGAATTGAAATACATTTTCTTAGTTGTAAGAAGAGGAAATCCCTTACTTAAATCAACTTTATATGAATAGGCAAAAGTGGAAATAGTGTCCACTCCTGTTCTATTTTCCTTTTTTATTCCGTTGTTTATGACATAATCTACAAGTTCCAGATATTCTTTCATTTTATTATTTTACCGTTTTCCGATTTCTGACAGGAGTTATTTTAAAAACAGAAAATTATTTCTGACTTTAAAATAATTCCTGTTGAATTTACGGTAAACACACCTCCTTCTCCAATATGATTTATATGTTTTAATATTCAAAGTTATTCTGTCTCAATGCTTCGTATAAAATAATTGCCGCAGAATTTGATAAATTAATGGAACGTCCGAGCGGCAGCATGGGAATAGTAATATTGTTTTCCTTATATTTATTCAATATTTCTTCAGGTATGCCTTTCGATTCCGGACCGAACATAATATAGTCATTTTTTCCGTATTCAATATCCGAATATTTCTTTTTTGTTTTTGTAGTGGCGAAATACAGATTTGCATTTTTATTTTCTATATTTTCCTTAAAAAAATGTTCAAAATTTTCCCAGACATACAACTGTACATCTTTCCAATAATCAAGTCCCGATCTTTTTACGGCTTTTTCGTCTAAAGAAAAACCCAGAGGTTTTATCAAATGCAGACCCGTATTTGTCAGGACACATGTTCTTCCTATATTCCCTGTATTATAGGGTATTTCCGGATTAAGCAGAACAATATTCATCAAATCTCCTTTCCCAATTATCCTCCCATAAGCTTCTTATAATCTGAAAGTTTTATTTTATCCATATTCAATTTTTCAAGTTTTTTTGTAATATTATCTCCCCTTGAAAATCCTCCGAACCCGTTTTTTGAATTAATATGAGTTATTGCAATGGCAAGAGCATCAGCAGCATCATCAGGTTTGGGTATTTCTTCCATTTTAAGTATGACTTTCACCATTTCCTGTATCTGTTTCTTACCGGCTCTTCCATAGCCCGCTATTCCCATTTTTACCTGTAACGGCGTATAGCTGAAAAGGTTGAGCCTGTTTTTCTGTCCTACAAGAGTTATTACTCCCCTTGCCTGACCTACTTTTACTATAGTTTTCTGATTTTTAAAAAAATAAAGCTCTTCTATTGCCATATCAAGGGGATTCCATAATTTTATAACCGTATCCAGCCTATCATATATTTTTTCAAGTCTGACAGGCAT
>JAUNKI010000196.1 GCA_030532815.1 Leptotrichiaceae bacterium | reverse complement strand
TATTTAAATCTTATTTTTGTAATGAATGTGTAACGGGTGTTGTGGGTTAAAAATTAACATAAGATGTATTTTATTATAAAATTTAAAAATTATTTGACTAAAAATAAGAAAAAATTGTAAAAAAGATTCTTAATATTAAATTTTATATATTTGATGCAATTTTTCGGATTATAAAATTTGAATATTAAAGATATAATTAATATAATGTATAATGAAATTAAAACAACAAAAAAATAAAAGTAATAAAAAAATATAAAAATAGCAATCAATTGTAGAAATTTCAAAAATAATAAGGTATAATTATAATAAGAAAATGAAAATTAAAGAAAGTGAGTGTGGAAAATGAGAAAAATATTATTAATTCTTGCTGTAACCGTTTTTATTATGGCTTGCGGCGGAAATTCAAAAAAAAGCAACACAATATCATTAAATTTAAGGACGGAACCTTCTTCAATAGATCCTCAGATAACTACTGATGTAGCAGGGGGAACGGTTGATGACTTAATAATGGAAGGTTTATTGAGAAAGGATAAAGACGGAAAGTCCGTAGCGGGACTTGCTGAAAAGTGGGAATCTACTCCTGACGGTTTAGTATGGACTTTTCATTTGAGAGAAGGACTGAAATGGTCAAACGGAGATCCTATAACTGCAAAAGATTTCAGAGACGGTTGGATAAGAGCATTGGACCCTGCTACGGCAGCAAGTAATGCCAACCTTTTATTTCCTATAAAGAACGGAGAAGCATTTAATGCGGGTAAAATAAAAGCTGAAGAAGTGGGAATAAAAATTATTGATGATAGAACTTTGGAAGTGACATTGGAAGCACCTACACCTTATTTCGATGATTTAATAACATTTAAAGCATATATGCCTTTAAATGAAAAATATTTTAAGGAAGTTGGTGAAAAATACTTTACTTCAGCTGAAACAACAATATCTTCAGGACCTTATTTATTAAAAGAATGGAAAAATGATTCACATTTTGCTTTTGAAAAAAATCCTAATTACTGGGATACTGCAAATATAAAAGCTGACAGTATTACATTGAAACTGATTGATACGACGGCTGCATCAAACGCCTTTAAAAACGGGGAAGTGGATGTAACATCGGTAACATTGGAACAATCTGCCGAATATAACGGTAAGCCGGAGCTGATACAGGCAAATGACGGTGGAGTATGGTATGTACTTTTAAATACTAAAGTAAAGCCGCTAAATAATATAAAAATAAGAAATGCTCTGCTTATGGGAGTAGACAGAAAAGAACTTGTTGAAAAAGCATTGAATAGTTCTGAAAAATATATAAAATCATTTGTTCCCGGAGGAATAGGGATAAAAGGACTTCAGAAAGATTTTTCAGAAGAAGTGACTACTTCAATTCCTGAGTTTGATTTAAACAAAGCAAAGGAACTTCTTTCAGAAGGTTTAAAGGAAGAAGGTCTGGCTAAATTTCCCGAACTTGAACTGATTTTTGCCGAAGGCGTGAATACAAAAGTTATGGCAGAGTATATTCAGGAAAGTTTGAGAAAAAATCTTGGAATAGAAATAAAACTGAGTATTGTAACAGGAAAAGAGAGAATACAGAGATCCAAACAGAGAGATTATCAAATGGCTTTGGCAAACTGGGTAGGAGACTTTCAAGATCCTATAACATATCTGGATTTATTTGACTCAAAAAATGCAAATAATCGTGGAGACTTTACAAATCCGAGATATGATGAACTTGTAAAAACCGTAAAAAGCACAGCAGACCCTCAAATAAGAGTTACAGCGATGCTGGAAATGGAAAAAATAATTTCTGAAGAAACTCCGGTAATAGTTCTGTTTCAGAGACAGAAAAGATACCTTGTAAATCCTAAGGTAAAAGGATTAGGTTTTATGGCAATAGGAGGAGAATTTTATTTAAGAGAGCTTTATATGGAAAAATAGATTCAACCTTTTTTGAAAAAAAGGTTGAGCCAAAAAAAACTTTTTTCTACGCTTTTTTGGAAGTGTATCCGAACTTTTTTGTAAAAAAGTTCGATCAAAAAACTATTCAACTCAAGTTTTACTGAAACTCAAAAAATGCCCGTTCGCTGTAAAAACAAAAAGAATGTTTTTACGACACTCACTTTATGCATTTTTCACGCAGTAAAATTTGAATGTTGAAGGGAAGTGAAAA
>JAUNKI010000195.1 GCA_030532815.1 Leptotrichiaceae bacterium | reverse complement strand
TAATTTTGGATATGATGAAATGTGAGAATGTAACAGAAGATGAACTCAAGTTAAAGAAAGAAATTGAAACTTCTTTTGGGGAATCTTTATCTTGGCAATACTTGAGCTATATTAGAAAGAATACTATACATTGGGATATACCAACAAATATTCTTTTTTCTCATAATGACAATATGACATCAGTAGATACCATGACAAATTTTGCGAATGAAATAAATGCAAACCTAACAATAATGAGAGATGGGGAACATTGGTTTCATACAGATGAAGAAATGAATTTTTTAGATAACTGGTTTAAAGAGAATATTTAACAAATCTTGGTTTATCGAAACAAAACAGTTAATATTCGGGTATATAGAAACATTTTATAATACAAGGATTGCGGTATGATGTCACCATTGGAGTATGAGAGACGTTATATTTGTTAGAAAAAATTAAAAATACTCTGTTTAACTTCTTCTTTTTCTTGACATAAGACCAATGGTGTACAAAAAAATAATTGAAATAAAATGTTCGGATAAGGTAATATATCTTTTTTTAGTATCGGGAGTGGTTATAATATTACCTTTTAGAATTTTTATATCTGAGGAGAAAAAAGGATTTATAAATTTTTTAGTAAGGAAAATAAAATAAAAAATAGAAAGGAGTATTGAAATAATGATACCTATTTACCCTATGCTTGCCGTAGTTGCTTTTTTACCACTTATCGTTGTTATTCCTATATTTTGTTTAATAAAAAAGACTATTCTTAAAAATGATGTACCGACACATAATCCGGGACCTACTCTTAAAAGATTAATAGCGTTTGTTATTTTATTCACATCGTATATTGTTCCTGTTACAATACTTTATCATTTTTTAATAAGTAAAATTTAGTGGTAAAATTTTAAAAAAGGGGGTTCCCAATGGTTGAGATAAAATTTAGACATAATAAGTATTCAGAATTTATGTTATATTTTATGGTTATTTCAAGCGTAGTTACAGGACTTTTTATTTATGCTGCAATAATTAATTATTCAGGAATTGCCAAAGGTCCCGAATACGCACCCGTATATTTTAGGAAACATAAAGAACATGCTGTTTATTTAATATTTGGTCTAATTCCAATTTGTATGTTAGTTCCAGCTTGGTTTGCAGCTAAGTGGTGGGGAAGTAAGGAAGAAGAAGGAAGCATTAAACTTTATGATGATTTTGCAATTTTATACTGTAACGGACAGGAAATAAAAATAAATAAGGGGGAATTGAGTATAAAATTTATGTCACCTCGTTTGGAGTGGTATGTTCTTTACATACTGAAGACAGAAAAAAGGAAAATTAAATTATGCACTTCCGTTATTGAATGGAAAGAAAATAAAAACAGGGGATCGGCTTTTTCACTTGACATTGCAATGGATAAGTTGAAGTATTATGAAAAGGACAAAAAAGTTAAGGCTCCAGAAGAAACTTCCGTTTATTTTTATGAACTGGAAATATTAATTGGAATAAATACTCCTGAAATATTTGAAAATACACGGTATTATGTTGATTATAGCAGTGTAGTCAGCATACCTGAAGGAAGATTTGCCACTTGTTTAATAAGAGAAAGGGAAAATTCCGTTCATGTGGTAGGTGATTTGGGAATTGATATAAGTTTATTGAGAACTGATGAGTTAAATGAAAAAAATTTAAAAAAACAGTTGATTATGGCAGTAATTGAATTGGACGAACAGGTGGAATTATATTGATTGGCAATTACTAAAAGATTTTTAGGAGGCTAAAAATGAGGAAAAATGAAAAACTCGGATTATGGAGTACAGTTATTTGGAATTTGACACTGTTTGGTATCATAATAATTGTATTTATAAAACTTTTACTAAGATGTATAAATGAAGGTTTGGGTACTCCTGAAGAATATATTATATTTATCCTAATAGGACTGTTTATTACAGTAAATATAAAGTCGACATTTAAAAATATTAAAAAACTTCATTTATATTACAAAGGAGAAAATATAAATGAAAAAAAACAGAAAGAAATATTTATGTGTGAATACGGTTTTATGAAGATGTATCAAAAACTGAGTTTAAGAAGGATGTTTTTACTAATAATACTTCCTTTAATATTTATTTCTGTTTCTACAATAATAATTTACATCTCACTTTTTTCAAATGGAAAATTTTCCTTAAGTGGAATTTCTAATTTCTGG
>JAUNKI010000012.1 GCA_030532815.1 Leptotrichiaceae bacterium | reverse complement strand
AGTTTTAACGGTTTTATTATTTAATTGTGCAAGTCTAGGCAACGGTGGTAAATGTATAGATTATAAAGGACCTAACAAATGTATAAGACTTTCTGATGGTTCAGAGGCTATCTATAAGGAAATAAAAGAACCGAAAGTAATTATCGAGGGAGAGTAAAAATAAAAAATATGACAGTATAAAATATTTTATATCTTAATTTCTTTTCTCCTGATTAGTTTTTGTATATGAAATGTTGACTTGAAATATTTTATCTGTTATACTTAAAATAGATATTCGGGAGGTGTAGATATAATGGCAAAAGTAGATAAAGATATGAATATAATGGAAGCAGTTGAAAGATATCCGATAATTGCACAGGTTTTAATGAGATATGGACTCGGATGTGTCGGATGTATAATTTCAAGTGCCGAGACATTAGGCGAAGGTATTGCAGCACACGGATTAAATCCTGATATTATAATTGAAGAAGTAAATATGATATTGGAAAAACAGGAAGGATAAATTTGAATAACGGCTGTTTCAGGAGAGATACGAAATCTTTAGTGAAATAGCTGTTTTTTATATTTTTAATGTCGTAAAATCTGAAACCGAGGGAAACCGAAATATAAAGAGTTTTACATATAAAGTGTAGTAAAATTATAATAATATTGGAAATATAGGGATTGTCTCATAAGGTATAAAAACATATTTAATCATAAACTTTATATATTTTTCTATTTTTATAAAATTAGTAAAAATAATATCTTTTAGTTTTTAAAATATACAATACTTATAGTCGGAGAATTGTTTTTGACTTATGAGACAGCCCTAAAACTTAACATTTAAATTATTTTGACGAAAAAAATACGGGAATGAACATTCAGAAAAATCATTGTCTGAGCCAAAGCAAGTTTGTGATTTTTCAGTGAATGAAATATTTTTAAGTATGAAATAATTTAGAATGGAAGTTTTTGCCGAGATTTTTTAAAAAAGCATGGAAAAAGTTTATTTGATAAATTTTTTCAAAAAAGTTCGGTTATTTTAACTATATTTTAATTAGATTTTTTTCAAAAAATATGAAAAAAAATTTCAGAATAAAATTGACAAATAAAAAAACTAGTGTTATATTGTAATATAATCAATATGAGATTATATAAAATGAAAAAAGTAAAGGAGAAATATGAAATTAAAAATAGCTATTATGTCATTATTGGTAAGTACAATTTTAAGTGCGGCAAGCATTGATTATTTATCAAATAATTCTGCCTCATTTTTCCAGAACCCCTCACAGACGGGTAAGATAACCGTAGAAGGAGTGTTTTATAATCCTGCAGGGACAGTGTTTTTAGAAGACGGAACATATCTTAATGCAAATATTCAGAATTCCTTAATTGAAGAATCAATGACTTTAAAAGGAAAAAAATACGGTTCAAAAACTTATGCAGGTGCACCTTCATTTAACATTTTATATAAAAGAGACAACTTTTCAATATTCGGAAATGCAAGTGTCATAGCCGGAGGAGCTACATTAAAATATAAAGAAGGAGTGGCAGGAGTACAGCTTGCGGGAGATGCTTTCAATCAGCTGACAGGCGGACGTCTGGGAGCCAAACTTACTGAAAACAGCTTCAAAGGTCAAAACAGATATTATCAGTTAATGGCAGGAGGAGCCTACAAAGTAAATGATAAGTTTTCAATAGCCGGAGGATTGAAATATGTACTGGGAGTCAGAAAACTTAAAGGAAACGCCGCATACAGCTATAATCCTCTTGTAGGAAGAGCAATAGGGCTTAGCGGAAATGAACTGCATCTTGATTCTGAAAGAACGGCAAGCGGTGTAGGAGGAGTAATAGGATTTGATTATAAACCTACTGATACATTAAATTTTGCATTGAAATATGAAACTCCGGTAAAATTAAAGTTTAAAGCTAAGGCAAGTGAAGCAAAAGGAATGTCCATAGCAGGAAAACCTGTGGGAATTTCACTGTTTTATCCTGAATATGCAGACGGAGCAAGATATAGAAGGGATTTACCCGGAGTATTGTCATTGGGAGTTTCCAAAGATATGGGGAAATTCACGTATTCGGCAGGATATATACATTATTTCAATAAAGCGGCAAAAATGGACAGACTTAAATATAAAAACGGTCATGAGCTGAATTTCGGACTGGATTACAGAATAAATGACAAATTTACTTGGCATGCAGGATTTAACTATGCAGATACAGGAGCACCGAGAAATACGTTTAACGATGTTGAATATGCGGTTAATTCCCAAATATATGCTACGGGTCTGACATATAAACCAACTGAAAATTCTGAATGGAAATTTGGAATAGCACATGTTTCTTATAATTCGGCAAATGGAGAAAAGGAAAAAACTTTACTTCCGGGAGTATCTCTTGATAAATCCCAAGTAAAATATGATAAATCCATAAATGTATTTACTATAGGATATACACATAAATTTTAAAAAATTTTTCAGAGGGACTTTTAATACAAAGTCCTTCTTTTAAAAAATATAAGGAAAAGGGGAATAAATAATTGAAAAAAAAATCGGAAAATCAGGGAAATAATAAAAAAATAAAAAACGGAATAATATTCGGTAAATTTTACCCTTTACATATCGGTCATGTGGATTTTATCCAGAGGGCAGGAAGTACGGTAGACAATTTATACGTGACCGTATGTACAGATGAGGAACGTGATGTAAAACTGTTTAAAGAATCGAAAATGAAAAAAATGCCCACACCTGAAGATAGGATAAAATTTCTGGAACAGACTTTTAAGTACCAGAATAATATTAAAATAATTCATCTTGATGAAAAAGGCATACCTTCATATCCTAACGGATGGAAAGGGTGGAGCGACAGAGTAAGAGAACTCCTTTCAAAAAATAATATAAGAGTAGATACGGTTTTTACCAATGAAACACAGGATGTGGAGAATTACAGGGAAAATTTTGTAAATCTGAACGATACTGAAGAAATCTTTAATAGGGAACTTAAAATTGTTACGACGGATATTATGAGAGCTAATTTCAGGATAAGTGCAACAGAAATAAGAAAAAATCTTTATAATAACTGGATTTTTATTCCGAGATATGTAAGGGAATTTTTTACTTTGAAAGTAGCGGTAATAGGTTCCGAAAATTCGGGAAAAACGAATCTGACACATAAATTGGCAAATTACTTCAATACCTCTTTTGTACAAGAATACAGAAAGAAGTATATAAAAGATGTTTTAAAAAATAATTTCGCTAATTTGAAATATGAAGACTACAGTCAAATAGCCCGTGAACAGAACCGTAAAATTACAAATTCCGTAAAAAATGCAAATAAAATAACCATTATAGATACTGAATATATTTCATTACAGGCATATTCATTAATAAATACGGGAAAAGAAAATGAAATAATAAAAGATTTTATAAAAAAGAGCGGTTTTGACATAGTAATTTATGTAGATAAAAATAATAGCAGCAGATTTGACAGTGAATTAAAAAAACTGCTTGAAAAATACAATATAAAATATTTCATACTTCCTTTTTATGAAAAAAAGGGGAATTTTATGGAAATTTATAATAAAAGTATAGAAATAATAAATGATTTTATTGAAAAATAAGAATTTTTAAATAAGGTTCCCCAAGTCTGTTTTTTATTTTCGGTTACATTACAATAACATTTCATATTAACGGATTTTTTGCGAAATAATAGTAGATATTAACAGAAATATAATGTAAAAATCAATTTTTAAAATAAACAGTAAAAAAAGTAAAAGGGCAAACGGAGAACTCCGAATCTGTCTGAAAAAATACTTGACAATAGAAAATTCTTATGATAGAATGAGCAAGCTAGTTTATTCTGGTAATACCAATATTTTATTGGGAGGGATAGAAGACATGAGAGTACAAGTTATTTTAGAATGCACGGAAACAAAGTTGAGACACTATGTTACAACTAAAAACAAAAAAACTCATCCTGAAAGACTGGAAATGAGAAAATACAATCCGGTGCTGAAAAGACATTCTCTATATAGAGAAGTTAAGTAATGATTTAGAAATATACTAATATGAAATAGGTCAGTAGCTCAATTGGTAGAGCATCGGTCTCCAAAACCGAGGGTTACGGGTTCGATCCCTGTCTGACCTGCCATTTTAATTTTATGGAGATGTTTTATGAGTAAATTTAATATATCGGAAACATTTAAAAACCTGATCAGTGAATATAAAAAAATATACTGGCCAAACAAAAATGAAGTTTTTCATGTGACTGTAATAGTTCTTCTTATAACTTTGTTTGTGGCTTTATGTATATTATTTTTCGATAATTCATTTGATTTTATGCTGAATAGACTGACTGCTATTTTAAAAAGTTTTTTAGGAGGCAGATAAAGTGAGCGGTAAAATAAATGAAGAAGTCGTGAATGAAGAGATTGTATATGAAAAAAAATGGTATATAATCCATACTTATTCCGGTTATGAAAAAAAAGTTGCGACTGATCTGGAAAAAAGAATTGAGTCGCTGAATCTTACAGACAGAGTTTTCAGAATACTCGTACCTGAAGAAGAAGTTCTTGAAGAAAAAAGAGGAAAAATGGTAAAAGTTCCGAGAAAACTTTTTCCGAGTTACGTAATGGTAGAAATGCTGTCAGTGAAAGAAGAGAATGAACTGGGACTGGGATACCGTGTAGACAGTGAAGCGTGGTACATTATAAGAAATACAAACGGTGTTACAGGTTTCGTAGGAATAGGAAGTGACCCTATACCGTTATCAGATGAAGAAGCTGATAATCTTCTGTCAAAAATAGGAATTGTCGATGAAAATAAAACGAAGTTCAGAATCGACTTTGAAATCGGTGAAAAAGTAATTGTAAAAAAAGATTCATTCCTGGATCAGGAAGGGGAAATATCCGAAATAGACTATGAGCACGGCAGAATAAAAGTTATGCTTGAAGTTTTCGGAAGATTGACACCTGTAGAATTTGAATACAACGAAATTGAAAAGAAATAATATTAAACCAAGAGTATTTAAAGAATAATGTTAGCGAAATTTTAATTAAAGAAAAGTGGGAGATTTAAAAAATTCAGTTACCACAGAGGAGGAAAAATGGCTAAAGAAGTAATCGGAAAGATTAAATTACAATTGGAAGCAGGGAAAGCAAATCCGGCACCCCCTGTAGGACCGGCACTGGGACAGCACGGAGTAAACATTCCTGAATTCTGTAAAGCATTTAATGCTCAAACTCAGGATAAAATGGGATTTGTAATTCCGGTAGAAATATCAGTTTATGCAGACAGAAGTTTCACATTTGTATTGAAAACACCGCCTGCATCAGATTTGTTGAAAAAAGCGGCGAAAACTCAAAAAGGAGCTGCCAACTCAAAAAAAGATACAGCAGGGAAAATCACAAAGGAACAGTTGAAAGAAATTGCTGAAACAAAAATGCCTGACTTAAATGCGGGAAGTGTAGAAGCCGCTATGAATATAATTGCGGGGACTGCAAGAAGTATGGGGATAAAAATAGAAGAGTAAAATTATATAGTTATATAGTAAATACACTTTGAAAAGTTTTATATTATAATTGAAATTTAAAATATAAAACTGAACTGAAATCAGACAAATTTCAAATTTGTCGTAAATACGTGAATAATTATTATATTTAAGTGGAAGGTCTTTTTATGAGACCAATGACCACAGAGGAGGAAATAATAAATGGCAAAAAGAGGAAAAAGATATAACGATATCTCTCAAAAAGTGGATAAAATGAAGGTTTACACACCGGAAGAAGCACTTGAACTGGTTTTTGATACTAAAAGTGCTAAATTTACAGAAACAGTTGAACTGGCAATAAGACTTGGAGTAGATCCGAGACATGCAGATCAGCAGGTAAGGGGAACGGTTGTATTGCCTCACGGTACGGGAAAAACAGTTAAAATACTTGTAATTACTTCAGGAGATAACATTCAGAAAGCATTAAATGCAGGAGCGGACTATGCAGGAGATGACGAATATATATCAAAAATTCAGGGCGGATGGATGGATTTTGATCTGGTAATAGCAACTCCGGACATGATGCCTAAACTGGGAAAATTAGGAAAAACATTGGGAACTAAAGGTTTAATGCCTAATCCTAAATCAGGAACTGTTACAACTGACGTTGAAAAAACAGTGGAAGAATTTAAAAAAGGTAAAGTGGCATTTAAAGTGGATAAATTAGGGTCAATTCACCTTCCTATAGGTAAAGTGGATTTTGAAAAACAGGCTATTGTTGACAACTTTAAAGTAGCTTTGGATCAGATAGTAAAATTAAAGCCTGCAGCTTCAAAAGGACAATATTTAAGAACAGTTGCCATATCGCTGACTATGGGTCCCGGAATTAAAATTGATCCGCTATTGGCAGGAACTTTTGCTACAAAAATATAAGTAATAGTGTAAAAGTTGTAAAATAAATCTTGACTTTTAAACAGAAAAAAGTTATAATGATTTGTTTTAGAAATTTGAAATAAGTTTCAAAATATTTTTGAATACATATAACCAAAGACAGTAGGTAGAAGAAGTTCTATAAACCCTACCGAGGTAGTAACCATATATTGAATTATTAAATATAATTTCATTGTATTATACATTCGTTATTAGATACATACCTCTGGGCTTATTGTTTTTGTTTCAGAGGTTTTTAATATGAGGAGGTGAAAAAATTGCCGGCACAATCAAAATTAGAAGCAGTTGAAAAACTGACTGCCAAATTAAAAGATGCTAAAGCAATGGTTTTTGTTGATTATAGAGGAATCAGCGTAAATGAAGATACTGAATTGAGAAAACAGGCGAGAGAATCAGGAGTTGAATATTTCGTTGCTAAAAACAGACTTATGAAAATAGCTTTGAAATCAGTGGGTATTGATACAAACTTTGATGATCTTCTGGAAGGGACAACATCATTTGCAGTAGGTTATGAAGATGGAGTTGCACCGTCCAAATTGGTATTCGATTTCGGTAAGAAGCTGAAAGACAAGCTGATTATTAAAGGGGGGATGCTGAGCGGTGACAGAGTTGATACGGGTACTGTGGAAGCATTGGCTAAACTGCCTTCAAGAGAAGAATTACTCGGTCAGATTGCATATGGATTGCTTTCTCCTGTCAGAATGTTGGCTGTAGGATTGTCAAACTTAGCTGAAAAAATGGAGTCAGGTGAACCGTTGGAAGTAAAAGCGGAAGCAGCGGAAACACCGGAAGCTGTAGAAGCAAATTAAATAATAAAATAAGAAAATATTAGGAGGATAGAAATAATGGCATTTAATAAAGAACAATTTATAGAAGATTTAAAAAATATGACTGTGCTTGAATTAAAAGAAGTAGTAGAAGCAATTGAAGAAACATTCGGAGTTTCCGCACAGCCTGTAGCTGTAGCGGGAGGAGCTGCAGCAGGAGGAGCAGGAGCTGCAGAAGAAAAAACAGAATTTGATGTAATTCTTGTGTCCGCAGGAGCTGCAAAACTGGCAGTTATTAAAGAAGTAAGAGGAATAACTGGATTAGGTCTGAAAGAAGCTAAAGAATTAGTTGAAGCAGGAGGAAAAGCAGTTAAAGAAGGAGTTTCCAAAGACGAAGCTGAAGCTTTAAAAGCACAGCTTGAAGGAGCAGGGGCAACTGTAGAATTAAAATAGTAATAAACAATTTATAGTAAAGACACTCTTCTTAGAGAGAGTGTCTTTTTCCACTATAAAATTGGATAACCCATTATAATAGGCTGTAAGCCTTTGTTTATAAGTTGTTAAGATGTCGGAATTTATTCTTTGTTGTATTAATTTTTAGATTAAGATAAAGTTAATCCAAAGATGTGTTCTTTAATAATAGGGAGGAATTTTTTAAATGAATAAACTTATTGAAAGATATAGTTTCGGAAAAATAATAGATAGAGGAGAGATGCCTCACTTTTTGGAATTTCAGATAAACTCTTATGAAGATTTTTTGCAAGCTAAAGTAGCCCCTCAAAAAAGAGAAAATAAAGGGTTGGAAGGAATTTTCAATGAGATTTTTCCGATTGAATCAAGTAACGGTTTATTAAAACTGGAGTATTTATGGTATGAGATACATGATAACGACGAACCGCTGAATGACGAACTGGAATGTAAAAAAAGAGGGAAAACGTATTCGGGACAGTTAAAAGTAAGATTAAAGCTCACGAATAAAAGAACTCAGGAAATACAGGAAACATTAGTGCATTTCGGAGATATACCGTTAATGACCGAGCAGGCTACATTTGTAATCAATGGAGCTGAAAGAGTCGTTGTTTCACAATTACATAGAGCACCGGGTGTCACTTTTAATAAAGAGTTAAATATTCAGACTGGTAAAGATATGTTTATTGGGAAAATAATTCCGTATAAAGGGACATGGCTGGAGTTTGAAACTGATAAAAATGATATTTTAAATGTAAAAATTGATAGAAGAAAGAAAGTACTGGTAACAGTATTTTTAAAAGCTGTTGATTTCTTTACTAATAATGCCGAAATAATGAACGAATTTTTTGAAGTTAAAGAAATAGAACTGAAGTCTCTCTATAAAAAATACAAGGGAGAAGAGCTTGAAGATATATTGAGAAACAGACTTGAAGGAAGTTTTAACAAGGAAGATATATTAAATGAGGAAACGGGAGAATTTATAGTTGAAGCTGAAGAACTCATTGATAATATAGTCGTAGAAAAATTAATTGAAAATAAAGTTGAAAAAATAAAAATATGGGAAGTAAAGCCTGAAGACAGAATAATAGCCAATTCATTAATACAGGACAGTACAAAAACTAATGATGAAGCTGTTATAGAAGTATTCAGAAAACTGAGACCGGGAGATCTGGTAACTGTGGAAAGTGCAAGATCACTTGTAAAACAGATGTTCTTCAATCCTCAAAGATATGATTTGGCAAATGTAGGAAGATATAAGATAAACAAACGTCTTAAACTTGACCTGCCTGAAGATGAAATAGTACTGACCAAAGAGGATGTACTTCAGACAATAAATTACGTGAGAAACCTTGTAAACGGAGAAGGGTATACAGACGATATCGACAATCTTTCCAACAGAAGGGTAAGAGGAGTAGGAGAATTGCTGTCCATACAGGTTAAAGGCGGAATGATGAAAATGGCTAAAATGGTCAAGGAAAAAATGACTATTCAGGATATTACGACATTGACTCCTCAGAGTTTATTGAATACAAAGCCTTTAAATGCACTAATTCTTGAATTTTTCGGAAGCGGACAGCTGTCACAGTTTATGGATCAGTCAAATCCTCTTGCCGAACTGACACATAAAAGAAGAATATCGGCACTGGGGCCGGGAGGACTTTCAAGGGAAAGAGCCGGATTTGAAGTGCGTGACGTTCACAATTCACACTATGGAAGAATTTGTCCTATAGAAACACCTGAAGGACCTAATATAGGTCTTATAGGTTCTCTTTCCACATACGGAAAAGTAAATAAATACGGATTTATAGAAACACCGTTCGTAAAAATAAAAAACGGAAAGGCAAATTTTAATGATATAGAATATTTAGGAGCAGACGAAGAAGAGGGACTTTTCATTGCACAGGCGGATACACTTATTGATGAAGACGGAAATTTTCTGACAGATGAAGTTGTGTGTAGATACGGAGAAGAAATAGTTCATATTGAAAAATCAAAAGTTGATCTTCTGGACGTTTCTCCAAAACAGCTTGTATCGGTATCAGCGGGACTTATACCGTTCCTTGAACACGATGATGCCAACAGGGCATTAATGGGGTCAAATATGCAGCGTCAGGCGGTACCTTTATTAAAAACTGAAGCTCCTTATGTAGGAACGGGACTTGAAAGAAAAGTGGCAGTAGATTCGGGAGCCGTAATAACGTCAAAGGCAACCGGAAAAGTTACATATGTTGATGCAAATAAAATTATAGTAACTGATAAGACAGGAAAAGAATATACTCACAGACTGCTGAATTTTGAAAAGTCGAACCAGTCAATGTGTTTACATCAGAAGCCTATTACCGATGTAGGTGTAAAAGTAAAAAAAGGAGACATTATCGCAGACGGTCCGTCAACAGCAGGCGGAGATCTGGCTCTCGGAAAGAATATACTTCTGGCATTTATGCCTTGGGAAGGATATAATTTTGAAGATGCGATTTTAATATCCGAAAGATTGAGAAAAGATGACGTATTTACTTCGCTGCACATAGAAGAATTTGATATTGAAGCGAGAACTACAAAACTCGGAGATGAGGAAATAACGAGAGAGATACCTAATGTTTCCGAAGATGCACTGAGAAATCTTGATGAAAACGGAATAGTAAGAATAGGTGCCCACGTAACTCCTGATGATATTCTTGTAGGAAAGGTAACACCTAAAGGTGAAAGTGAGCCTCCTGCCGAAGAAAAGCTTTTAAGGGCGATTTTCGGAGAAAAGGCAAAAGATGTAAGAGATACTTCACTGAAATTGCCTCATGGAGTAAAAGGTACGGTTGTAGATGTACTTGTGCTGTCCAAAGAAAATGGAGATGACCTGAAAGCCGGAGTAAATAAACTTGTAAGAGTGTATATTGCAGAAAAAAGAAAAATAATGGTCGGAGATAAAATGTCCGGACGTCATGGAAATAAAGGTGTTGTTTCAAGAGTGCTGCCTATTGAGGATATGCCTCATCTGGAAAACGGAACTCCGATAGATGTATGTATAAATCCTCTCGGGGTGCCGTCACGTATGAATATAGGACAGGTATTGGAAGTGCATTTGGGACTTGCCATAGGAGATATTGAAAAATATATAGCTACACCCGTATTTGACGGAGCGGGAGAAGAAGACGTAAAGGATTATCTGGAAGAAGCGGGATACAGCAGAACAGGTAAAGTGAAACTTATAGACGGAAGAACAGGAGAACCTTTTGACAATCCTGTAACAGTAGGAAGAATGTATATGCTGAAACTTCATCATCTTGTTGAGGACAAAATGCACGCAAGGGCAATAGGACCTTACTCTCTTGTAACTCAGCAGCCTTTAGGAGGTAAAGCCCAGTTCGGAGGACAGAGATTGGGAGAAATGGAAGTGTGGGCTCTTGAAGCATACGGAGCATCAAATATACTTCAGGAAATGCTCACTGTAAAATCAGATGATATAAGCGGAAGAACCAAAACATACGAAGCAATAGTAAAAGGACAGTCAATGCCTGAAGCTGACGCTCCTGAATCATTTAAAGTATTAATAAAAGAATTTCAGTCACTGGGACTTGACGTAACTCTTTATGATAAAGAAGGAGAAGCAATAGAGCTGGATAAAAATACGGAAATGTAAGTTGTATCGAAGTGGAAATATAAATTTTAAAATTCATTTACGGTAAATTTGAAATTTAAGTTAATATGTCCGTATAAAATTTAGAAAAAGTTACAATAAAGTATAATTGAAAATTTAGGAAACATTCGGAGAAATATGAAAAAACGGATATTAATTTATGCAGATGAAGGAACAAGTGAAACAGGTGTTTCTTCTCTGCTCGCAGCATGTGAAAATAAATTGGGACTGAAAACGGAAACGGTTACTGCCGAAGAGATAATAATGGGTATTTTAAAAATAACGGATATATTTATAATTCCCGGCGGAGCTGATTTACCTTACTGTAAAAAACTGAATGGTGAGGGAAATCGGAAAATAACCGAATATGTAGCTCAGGGAGGTTTGTATATAGGTATTTGTGCAGGTGCCTATTACGGTTGTCGAAGAGTTGATTTTAAAGGTGAGAAATATACCGTTAAAGGTGAAAGGGAACTCGGATTTTTTCAGGGAACGGCAAAAGGATCCTTAGCTTCACTGACAAATGGAAACTACTTCAATGAAAAAGTTAATTCTAAAGAAATGGTTCTGCTGAATTTTGAAGAAATATCCGAAATATCCGAAAAAGAAAAATATTATTATCACGGTGGTCCGATGTTTATTCCGGACAGAGAAAATGAAACGGATAGTGAATATGGGATACAGAATTATCAAATAATAGCTCGGTTTCGGAATGGAATGCCTGCTGTAATAACAGGGATAAAAGATAAGGGAAGATATTTTCTTTCAAGTATACATTTTGAACTGCAGAAAGATATTTATGACGAACTTGTCGTAAAAAAGGCGGAAAAAAATGATTATCCCACAGAAAAAAAGATTTGTGAACAATTAACGGATAATTACGGTGACAGGCTCTGGGAGGAAATAAGAAAAATAATCTGAGAAGTTTTCGGATATTATTTCATTTAGGAAATTTTTATTTGAAAATTAGGGATTTCCATAAAATGATACGATAAATAGTTTATGTAACGATAATTCATAAAAACATTACAAAAAATCAAATGTCTGAAATTTATAAAATTACAGATTTTCAGTATTTGCGAAAATTATTCAAACTTTAAATACATAAAGATGTTTTGCCGTTTTTAATATAAAAAGCGGAAAATAAAGAATTGAGGAGGCTCTTATTAATGAGTATAAGAGATTTTGACAGTATTCAAATTAAATTGGCATCGCCTGAGAAAATTCTTGAGTGGTCTCACGGCGAAATAACAAAAGCCGAAACGATAAATTACAGAACACTGAAACCGGAAATGGACGGACTGTTCTGTGAAAGAATATTCGGACCGTCAAAGGACTATGAATGTTCATGCGGAAAATATAAAAGAATGAGATATAAAGGCATGACATGTGAAAAATGCGGTGTCGAAGTTACCACTTCCAAAGTAAGAAGGGAAAGAATGGGGCATATTAAACTTGCCACACCTATTGCACATATATGGTACTCTAAAGGAACTCCGAATAAAATGAGCCTTTTATTAGGAATAAGTACAAAAGAACTTGAATCGGTTCTCTATTTTTCAAGATATATAGTAACTGACAAAGGAGATACTGAACTTGAAAAAGGTCAGATATTAACCGACAGGGAATATAAAATGTACGAAAGCCAACATAAAAACGGGTTTACTGCAAAAATGGGTGCAGAAGGTATATTAAAGCTCCTCGAGGAAATAAATTTACAGGAACTTGAAAAAGAACTTGAAAAAGAAATGTAAATTGTAAATTCTTCCCAAAAAAGAAAAAAGATAATAAAAAGGCTGAAAGTAGTAAGAGATTTAATATTGGCAGGCAACAGACCCGAATGGATGATTCTGACAGTTCTGCCGGTTATACCTGCGGATCTGAGACCGATGGTACAGCTTGACGGAGGGAGATTTGCAACATCGGATCTGAATGACCTGTACAGAAGAGTTATAAACAGAAATATAAGATTGAAAAAACTGATGTCCATCAAAGCACCTGAAATAGTAATAAAAAATGAAAAGAGAATGCTTCAGGAAGCTGTAGATGCACTTATAGATAACGGAAGAAGAGGAAAACCGGTAGTTACGCAAAATAACAGGGAACTGAAATCTCTTTCCGACATGCTTAAAGGTAAGCAGGGAAGATTCAGACAGAATCTTCTCGGGAAAAGGGTGGATTATTCGGGAAGATCGGTTATAGTAGTAGGACCGAACCTGAAAATGAACCAGTGCGGACTTCCCAAAAAAATGGCACTTGAGCTTTACAAGCCGTTTTTAATGAGAGAACTCGTTAAGAGAGAACTGGCTACAAATATAAAAACTGCAAAGAAAATGGTGGAAGAAGAAGATGAAAATGTATGGGAACTCATAGAAGAAATCATAAAAAATCATCCCGTACTTTTAAACCGTGCTCCGACACTTCACAGACTTTCAATACAGGCATTTGAACCTACGCTTATTGAAGGTAAGGCCATAAGGCTTCATCCTTTAGTATGTTCAGCATTCAATGCCGATTTTGACGGTGATCAGATGGCAGTTCATCTTGTGCTGTCCAACGAAGCACAAATGGAAGCAAAACTGCTTATGCTTGCCACAAATAACATACTTGCTCCGTCAAGCGGAAAACCGATTGCCGTACCTTCACAGGATATGGTTATGGGATGTTATTACATGACAAAGGAAAGAAAAGGTGAAAAAGGAGAAGGAAAATCATTTTCCAATAAAAATCAGCTGATTACCGCATATCAGAGTAAACAGGTGGATACTCATGCTCTGGTAAAAGTAAGAATAGACGGGAAAATCGTGGAAACAACTCCTGGAAGGCTTATATTTAATACAATGCTTCCGAAAGAAGTGAGAGATTACTCAAAAACTTTCGGAAAGGGAGAACTCGGGAAACTGATAGCTGATTTATATAAAAAATTCGGATTTGAAAAAACATCGGATTTAATAGATAAAATCAAAAATTTCGGTTTTCATCACGGAACTCTCGCAGGAATTACAGTAGGAATAGAAGACCTTGAAATACCTGAATCCAAGAAGGGAATTTTGGAACAGGCTGAAAAAGATGTTGCGGAAGTTGAAGAACAGTACAAGTCCGGAGAAATCATAGATGCCGAAAGATATAGAAGAACAGTGGCAATATGGTCTGAAGCTGTAGATAAGGTAACTCATGAAATGATGGACAATCTTGATGAATTTAATCCTGTATATATGATGGCAAATTCAGGAGCAAGGGGATCCATAGCCCAGATGAGACAGCTCGGAGGGATGAGGGGACTTATGGCGGATACTCAGGGACGTATAATAGAAATACCGATAAAAGCCAATTTCAGGGAAGGACTTAATATACTGGAATTTTTCATGTCATCTCACGGAGCTCGAAAAGGTCTGGCAGATACTGCGTTAAGAACTGCCGATTCAGGATATCTTACGAGAAGACTTGTAGATATTTCTCATGAAGTTATAGTAAATCACGATGATTGCGGCTGTGAAGAAGGAATTGTAGTTTCGGACCTGATTGATGCAGGGAATGTCATTGAGAAACTGAGTGAAAGAATATACGGAAGAACACTTGCAGAAGATCTTGTGCATAACGGTGAAGTTATAGCTGAAAGAAATACGATGATAATGGAAGAGCTTATTAAAAAAATAGAAGAGCTGGAAATACGGGAAGTAAAAATAAGAACACCGTTAACGTGCAAGCTCGAAAAGGGAGTATGTAAAAAGTGTTACGGTCTTGATTTGTCAAACCATAAGGAAATTCTTAAAGGAGAAGCCGTAGGAGTTATTGCGGCACAGTCAATCGGAGAACCGGGAACACAGCTTACAATGCGGACTTTCCATACAGGAGGAGTTGCCACGGCGGCTGCAGTACAGTCTGATTACAAGGCTGATGTGTCAGGAAAAGTAAAACTGAAAGATATTACAACCCTCGAAAATGAAAAAGGGGTGGAAGTGGTAGTTTCCCAGACTGGAAGAATAATAATAGGAAAACACAGATATGAAGTTCCTTCAGGTGCTGTTCTAAAAATAAAGGACGGAGAAAGTGTAAAAAAAGGTCAGGTTTTAGTGGAATTTGATCCGTATCAGATACCTATAATTACATCTGAAGCAGGAAAAGTCGAATTTAGAGATATTTATGTAAGAGAAAATATAGACATAAAATACGGAGTTACTGAAAGAATAGCTATAAAACCTGTGGAAAGTAACGATGTAAACCCGAGAATAATCATATACAGTAAAAATAAGAAAGTAGCCGAATATAACATACCTTACGGAGCTTATCTCATGGTAAAAGAAGGAGATACCGTAAAAAAAGGTCAGATAATAACAAAGATACTTAAAACAGGAGAAGGAAACAAGGATATTACAGGTGGTCTGCCTAGAGTACAGGAATTATTTGAAGCGAGAAATCCCAAAGGAAAGGCAACTTTATCAGAAGTATCGGGACGTGTTATCTTCTCAGATAAAAAGAAGAAAGGTATGAGACTTATTACCATAGAAGATCCCGAAAACGGAAATGTAATAAAGGAATATACTGTTCCTGTGGGTGAGCATCTTGTAGTAACAAATGAAATGCTTATCGAAAAAGGTGCAAAAATAACCGACGGTCCCGTATCTCCTCATGATATACTTAAAATTAAAGGTCTTGTTGATGCCCAGCAGTTTATCCTTGAATCTGTGCAGCAGGTGTATAGGGAGCAGGGAGTACCTATAAATGACAAGCATATAGAAATAATAGTAAAACAGATGTTTCAGAAGGTAAAAATAAAAGAAGCGGGAGATTCACTTTTCCTTGAAGATGAGCTTATTGACAAGAAAATTGTTGAAAGGGAAAATGAAATTTTAGTTTCCAAAGGAAAAAATCCAGCAACTTATGAACCTGTGATACAGGGAATAACTAAAGCAGCTGTAAATACCGAAAGCTTTATTTCGGCGGCTTCTTTCCAGGAAACAACAAAAGTTCTGGCAAATGCTGCAATTGAAGGAAAAGTTGACAGACTTGAAGGAATGAAGGAAAATGTCATCATCGGTAAGAGAATGCCTGGAGGAACAGGATTTAAGGACTATAAACATATTGAAGTGGAATTTAAAAATAAAATGATTAATCTGGGAAATTTACTTGAAGATCTTAAAGAAGAAAAAAATGGAAATATTGTAGAGGCGGAAATCATAGAGGAATAATATGAAAACTTTAAATATAGGATTTAATAATTTTGTTATTGATGAACATGTCATAAGCATAATTGTTCCTGATACCGCACCGGCAAGAAGACTGAGAGAAGATGCCAAAAATCGTGATGTTCTTATAGATGCCACAGCAGGGAGAAAGACAAGGGCAATAATAATAATGGATAACGGTTTTGTCATCTTGTCCGCAGTCAATGTCGATACACTGATCCAGAGAATAGAACAGAATAACGGATAATATGTGAAATAATATTTGTCGGAGGCACTTCAGGTTATGAAAAAAGGTAAACTTATTATAGTATCGGGACCAAGTGGTTCAGGTAAGTCTACAGTGACAAAAATAGTGAAGGATAGGCTGAATATACCCTTGTCTGTTTCAGCAACTACGAGAAAGCCGAGAGCAGGGGAAATTAACGGAAAAGATTATTATTTTCTGACAGAAGAAGAATTTAAGGAAAAAATAAAAAACGATGAATTTTACGAATATGCAAATGTTCATGGAAATTATTATGGGACATTAAAAGAAACTGTACAGGAAAATCTTGATAAAGGTCTTGATGTAATATTGGAAATAGACGTTCAGGGAGCATTGATTGCCAAAGAAAAAAAGAAAGATGCGGTTCTCGTATTTTTTAAGGCAAAAGATATGAAGGTACTGGAAGAAAGGCTGAGAAAAAGGGAAACCGACTCTGAAGAAGTTATAAAAATAAGACTCGAAAATGCCTTGAAGGAACTGGAATATGAAAACAGATATGACTGTACAATTATAAACGAAAATATAGAAGATTCCTGTCAGGAACTTATTGACATAATTAACGGATGAAACGGAGGAAAGTAATGAAAAAAGATAAAATAACTATTGACGATCTGTTGACAAAAATACCGAATAAATACGAACTTGCCATAGTCGCAGGTAAAGTGGCAAAAGAAGAATTTATAAAAGGATATGATAAATTTAAAATAATGGATAATGTATTCCGTGATATTATGGATGATGAAATTGAAGTAAAAAAATAAATAAATTTGAATTAAAGACATTGACTATTGAAAAATATAAAATATACTTATAGTGAAAAGTTTAATGTTTGGGAGATCTTAAATGTATAAGGATACCGAAATACAGAAACTTATAGATAATCTGGACATAGTTCAGGTTATCGGAGAATATGTGACATTGAAAAAGACAGGTGCAAATTATAAAGGGTTATCTCCTTTTAAAGAAGAAAAAACTCCTTCATTTGTAGTAAGTCCCGTAAAGAATATATTCAAGGACTTCAGTACAAATGTAGGAGGAAATGTAATTTCTTTCTATATGAAAATAAACAATATCGGTTTTTATGACGCAATAGAGGAATTATCCCGAAAATACAATATTTCATTAAACAAAACAGGTACTAAAGGAAAAAGGGAGAACCCTCATATCCGCTATTATGAAATAATGAGAGAAGCACAGCTGTTTTTTAAAAACAATATATTCAATTCTGATAAAGCTATGGAATATATGAGTAAAAGAGGATTTTCCAATGAAGAGATAAGAAAGTTTGAAATAGGATTTTCCTTTGATTCGTGGGACGGTCTGTTCACTTATCTGAAAGAAAAGGGATATGATGAAAAAGAACTTATGGAACTGGGACTTATAAGGAAAAATGATAAAGGAAACGTATTTGATTATTTCAGAAACAGAATAATATTTCCCATTTATAACGATACTATGAAATTAACCGGTTTCGGAGGGAGAACAATAGAAAATAATTCAGATATTCCTAAATACCTTAATTCTCCCGATTCAAAAATATTTAAAAAAGGAAGGGAACTTTTCGGATTATACAATAGAGGAGAAAGTATAAGGAAAAAAGGACTTGCCATTCTCATGGAAGGATATCTTGATGTACTGACCGCTCAAAAAAACGGGTTTGAAAATTCTGTAGCAAGTCTTGGAACGGCATTTACCGAAGAACAGGCCCAGTTATTAAAAAAGTATACAAATAATGTTATAATAGCATATGATAATGACAATGCGGGAAAAACTGCAGTGATAAAAGCGGGAAACATTCTTAAAAAATACGATTTCAATGTAAGATGTCTTCAAATTGAAGAAGAAGTAAAAGATCCTGATGAATATTTAAGAAAGTATGGAAGAAAAAGTTTTCTTGAAATTCTGAAAACTTCAAAACCTATTTTTGAATTTCTGTATGACTATTTTTCAGAAAACCTTAACTTAAATGATATATCAGGAAAAAAAGAAATTATTAAAAAATTCAGAGAATTTTTTTCAAATATAGTTAATAAAACCGAAAGCAATTTATACTTAAGTAAATTATCCGTAGAATTAGGTGTAGATAGGGATGTTCTGTCAGAAGAACTTTCTGTCAGTTTATCAAAAAAATCCGATTACAGAAATCCGATATTAAAAAGGAAAAAGGAAACTGTAATGACAAAGCTTCCCAAAGAGGAAAAGTATGATAAGCTTGAGAAGGAAACTTTGAAATTTATGCTGAAATATAAAACCGAAAACGGATTGAAAAATAAAATACATTGTGAGCAGTTTGAGCAGAAAAAATTTTCAAATGTTATTTACGGAGAAATTTTTGAAAAATTAAAAGAAATAGGATTTGATATAAGGAATTTGGATAATCTGACACTGGAAGAAGAAGAAAAGGAACTTATAACTACACTTAAATTACAGGCGGAAATTGATTTGCATAATGAAGAAAGACAATATAAAGATATTTTTGTAGGGTGGTTTTTGAGAGAAGTTGATTTTATGAGAGAAATCATTGAAAAAAAAGATAAATCTTATATAGTGCTGCAACGATTAAAATCCGAATTAAAAACAATTCATAACATTAGTGAAATTGAAGAAATGTATAAAGAATTTAAATTGATAAGGAGATCAGATTATGTCTGAGAAAAAGGAAAATTTAAAAAACAGTCTCGCAAATTTAATAAAACAGGCAAGGGAAGAAAAAGTAGTAAGCTATGAGGAGATTAATTCAATCTTATCGGTCGGATTTTCAACACAGAAAATAGATCAGTTAATAAAAAAACTTCAAGACGACGGTGTAAATATTGTTGATACTTTAAAGGATAAGGAAGAGCTTGTAAAAGCTCTGGAATTACCTGAAAACTCTGAAAAAGTCGGAGTTATAACCCTTGAAGATACAGAAGATGAGTTTATTGAAAATGAAATAGATGATTCCGAAGTTGATAAATTATTACAGACTGATTTGCTTAAAATGGCTGAAAGTATGGATGTGGAAGAGCCTATAAAAATGTATTTAAGAGAAATAGGTCAGATCCCCCTGCTCAGTTATGAAGAGGAAATAGAATATGCTCAGAGAGTTCTTAATGGAGACGAAGAGGCAAAACAGAAATTAATCGAGTCCAATTTAAGGCTCGTTGTGAGTATAGCAAAAAAGCATACAAACAGAGGACTTAAAATGCTTGACCTGATACAGGAAGGAAATATGGGTCTGATGAAAGCTGTAGAAAAATTTGAATATGAAAAAGGATTTAAATTTTCAACTTACGCTACATGGTGGATAAGACAGGCAATAACCCGTGCCATAGCCGATCAGGGAAGAACTATAAGAATTCCTGTACACATGATAGAAACAATAAACAAGATAAAAAAAGAAAGCAGAATTATTTTACAGGAAACAGGAAAAGAGCCTACTGCTGAAGAATTAGCCAAAAAACTTGAAATACCGGTTGATAAAGTAAAAAATATACTTGAAATGAATCAGGATCCCATATCCCTTGAAACTCCGGTAGGAAGTGAGGAAGACAGTGAGCTGGGAGATTTTGTAGAAGACGATAAATTTTTAAATCCTTATGATGCGACAACACGTGTGCTGCTTAAAGAACAACTTGATGAAATTTTAAAAACTTTAAATGAAAGAGAAGAAATGGTTCTCAGATATAGATACGGACTGGATGACGGTTCTCAAAAGACACTGGAGGAAGTCGGAAAAATATTCAATGTCACAAGAGAGCGTATCAGACAGATTGAAGTAAAAGCATTAAGAAAATTAAGACATCCGAGCAGAAGGAAAAAACTTGAAGATTATAGGAGCTGAGTATTTACACGGCTCCTTTAATAATAAAATTTTTTAAATATATAAATTAGATAATACTGAATAAGGGGAAAAAATGTTAAGAAGAATAATAGACGATATAAAGAAAAAAGGAAATTTCAGTTTTGAAAAAATAATAGAAGTCAACAGTCTGACAGATGATGATTTTTTTGAAATATTAAAATTTATTTATATTGAAAATGTACCGGAAATAAGAACTTCAGTTGATAACAATGATTTTATCGTTCTGGAAAATGAAAATTTTTATATTGAAGAAAAAGACATTATAAAATCCTATCTGGAAGATATAAAGGAAAAATATAAGGAAAAGGAAAAAACAGAAGATAAAGAGGAAAAGAACTTTAAAAATGATGAATTAATAGACAGATACCTGAAAATTGCCGTAAAAGAAAGCCTGCTTTATTCAAAATTCGGATTTTCATTTTTAGATACTGTTCAGGAAGCCACTTTAGGTGTGATGTCAGGAGTCAGCTATTATGACAGAATAATGGAAATATCCAAAGAACCTGAATTTTTTGTGAAAAATTTTGCAATAAAATATATTCTGGAGTTTCAGAAAAATTTACTGAAAGACATAAAAGCATCCGAACTTTCATATATTTTATATTTAAAAGTGAAGGCGGACAGGGAAGCAGGACGTAATATAGAAGAAATAAGCAAACAGATGAATGTAACTGTCGAATATATAGAAGATCTTGAAAAACTT